>JANQXJ010000078.1 GCA_030729445.1 Limnohabitans sp.
TGATCAACCAGACCCGCCAAGGCCGCTGAGTCCAAGACACGGCGTTGCCCCCGCAGCCCGCCCCTGACCCGCGCGGGCTTTTTTGCGCCCATCCTTTGATATTTTGCCCCGCTGCGCTCGCGAGGCGTGGCGCTTGCACCTACAATGGAATGAATTCACAGCAAGATTCATGCCCCTCAAAAATTCTTCCCCGATTCGCAGGACCTACTGGTGCTGGATGGCCTTGTGCCTCAGTGCCTTGGCCCTGCCCAGCCACGCCGAAAAAGCTGACCGCGAACAGCCCATGCAGATCGAAGCCGACAGCATGCGCCACGACGAAGCGAAACAACTGACGCAATTCACCGGCAAGGTCCAAGCGACCAAGGGCACGCTGGTCTTGCGTGCCGCCCGCATGGAAGTGCAACAAGACGCCAAAGGCCGCCAAGTGGCGCGGCTGTGGGCCGCACCGTCTGAGCGGGTGTTTTTCCGGCAAAAGCGCGAAGGCGTGAACGAATTCACCGAGGGTGAGGCCGAACAGGTCACCTATGACAACCAGGCCGATACCATCACCCTGAGCCAACTCGCCGAGGTCCGCATCTTGCGCGGCAACCAAGTGGCCGACCAGCTCAATGGCCACACCATCGTGTTCAACAACACCAGCGAAGTCATGACGGTGGATGGCCAGGCTGCCAGCGGCCAAGGCCAACGTGTTCGGGCCATCCTCACGCCCAGAAACACCTCAGCACCCACACCCCCGAATCCCTCAGTCTCCCCCAGCTTGCGCACCAGCCCGGGCATGGCGCCCGCTCAAAAGCCATGAGCCAGCCCGAAGTCAGCAGCCGCCTGGAAGCTCGCCACCTCAAAAAAGCCTACGGCAGCCGCAAGGTGGTGCACGACGTGTCGGTGCAGGTGGACAAAGGCGAAGTGGTGGGTTTGCTCGGCCCCAATGGCGCGGGTAAAACCACCTCGTTTTACATGATCGTGGGCCTGGTGCGGGCCGATGGCGGACAGATCCTGATCGACGGCGAAGATGTCACCCGCATGCCCATCCACAAGCGCTCGCGCATGGGTTTGTCTTATTTGCCGCAAGAAGCGTCGATCTTCCGCAAGCTCTCGGTGGCCGACAACGTGCGGGCCATTTTGGAACTGCAGACCAACGCACAAGGCCGCGCCCTGAGCCAGGCCGAAGTGGAAAAACGCCTGAGTGAACTGCTGAACGATCTGCGGGTGGACCACCTGCGCGACTCGCCCTCGGTTGCGCTGTCAGGTGGTGAACGCCGCCGCGTGGAGATTGCCCGGGCACTGGCCACCGACCCGCGTTTCATCTTGCTGGACGAGCCTTTTGCGGGCATTGACCCGATCGCCGTGATCGAAATCCAGCGCATCATTGCCTTCCTCAAGCAGCGCGGCATTGGTGTGCTCATCACCGACCACAACGTGCGCGAAACGCTGGGCATTTGCGACCACGCCTACATCATCAGTGAAGGCCGTGTGCTGGCCGAGGGCACACCCGACGAGATCGTGGCCAACGCCGATGTGCGCCGGGTGTACCTGGGCGAACACTTCCGAATGTGATGAGCACTTCACACGTCCATTTCACGAGAGCGCAGGCATGAAACCCGGTCTGTCACTGCGCGTGTCCCAGCATCTGGCGCTCACGCCCCAGTTGCAACAATCGATCCGCCTGCTGCAGCTGTCCACGCTGGAGCTGTCGCAAGAAGTCGACCAGATGCTGGACGAGAACCCGTTTCTGGAGCGTGCCGAAGAAGAAGCTCCGGCTGAGGCCTTTGGCCTGGATCAGGCCGACACCCACGTCAGCCTGGGCGACCGGGTGAGCGAAAGCGCCAGCACATCGAGCAGCAGCGACGATGGCCCCAGCGAAACCCGTGACGAAGCGGTGACCGATGTGGCCGAGAGCTGGGACGGTGACGGCAGCGTGGACATGCGTCCTGACGACAGCGAATGGGGCGGCGATGCGGCGCCACGCCAAAACAACGGCGAAGAAACTGCTGACGCCATTGACCTCGCCCGCAGCAGCGGGTCCCTCACTGACTTTTTGCACCGCCAAGCGCTGTCGCTGCGTCTGTCCGAAGTCGACCGCGCCGCGCTGCGCTTTCTGATCGAATCACTCAACGACGACGGCTACCTGACCGACACCCTGCCCGAGCTGGCCACCAGCTTGGCGGGCAGCGATGATTACGAGCAAATCGACGAGCTGGTGCACCGCTTCACGGTAGCACTGGGTTTGCTGCAATCGCTCGAACCCGTGGGCGTGGGCGCGCGCGACTTGGCCGAGTGCCTGCGCATCCAGGTCAAGGCCTGGCTGCAAGACGACCCCGAAGATGAAGTGGCCCAGGCGGCTCTGGCCATCTGCGCCCAACCGCTGGAGATGCTGGCCAAGCGCGACTACAAGCGTTTGGCGGTGGCCTGCGGCTTGAGCGAAGCCGTGATCAAAGCCGCTATCCCCTTCATCGCCCGGCTCGAGCCCAAGCCCGGCCGCCCCTTTGTGCAGGCCGAGCAAAACATCATCATCCCCGACGTGCTGGTGCTGAACACCAGCAAAACCGCCACACCCAAATTCCGCATCCAGCTCAACCCCGACGTGATGCCCAAACTGCGTGTGCACGACATCTATGCCAACGCCCTGCGCGGCGGCAAAGGCGACAACCACGCCGGCCTGCAGCAGCGCCTGCAAGAAGCGCGTTGGTTCATCAAGAACATCCAGCAGCGCTTTGACACCATCTTGCGCGTGTCCACCGCCATCGTGGAGCGGCAAAAAAACTTCCTCACGCACGGCGAGCTGGCCATGCGCCCGCTGGTGCTGCGCGAGATTGCGGACGAGCTGGGCATGCACGAGTCGACCATCAGCCGCGTGACCACGGCCAAATACATGTCCACGCCGCAAGGCACCTTTGAGCTGAAGTATTTCTTCGGCTCGGGCCTGGGCACCGACAGCGGCAGCGCCGCATCGAGCACCGCCGTGCGAGCGCTCATCAAGCAGTTTGTTGCCGCCGAAAAACCCGCCAAGCCCCTGTCGGACAACCAGATTTCCGAGATGCTGAAAGAGCAAGGCATTGACTGCGCCCGCCGCACGGTGGCCAAGTACCGCGAAGCCCTGAAGATCGCGCCTGCGAACCTGCGCAAAACCCTTTGAGAGTATTTGAGTGAATTCATTGAACCTGTTCATGCCTTGCGCCGCGGGCGTTGAGGGCTTTTTGGCCGACGAGGTCCACGCCATCACCGGCCTCACAGGCCACGACCTGCTCACAGGCCGTGGCGGCGTGATGGCCCGCGCCTCCTGGCGCGATGCGATGCGCATCAACTTGCACAGCCGCCTGACGCAGCGTGTGCTGGTGCAGCTGTCGGTCACCGACTACCGCAACGAAAACGACCTGTACAACGCGGCCAGCGAAGTGGCTTGGGAAATTTGGTTCACGCCCAAACAGACCTTCAAGATTGACATCACCGCGCAGCACAGCCCACTCAACAGCCTGAACTTTGCCGCCCTCAAAATCAAAGACGCCGTGGCCGACCGCTTTCGCGCCAAGCGCGGCGAGCGCCCCAGCGTCGACACCAGCTGGCCCGATGTCCGCATCTACGCGCACCTGACGCCCGAGACGGCCACGCTCTACATCGACACCTCGGGTGAGCCGCTGTTCAAGCGCGGCTGGCGCACCGACAAGGGCGACGCGCCTTTGAAGGAAACCTTGGCCGCCGCCATGATCGCGGCCAGTGGCTGGGACGGCACCACACCGCTGTACGACCCCTGCTGCGGCAGCGGCACCATCCCGATCGAAGCGGCGCAAATCGCCTGTGGCATTGCGCCCGGCTTGCAACGTCGCTTTGGCTTTGAAAAATTGCTGCCCTTCCAGAACCACGTTTGGCAAGGCCTGATCGAAGAAGCCCGCGACCACGAACACGAACCCACCGCGCCGGTTTTTGGCAGCGACGTGGCTTTCCGCATGGTCGACTTTGCCGAACGCAACGCCGAACGCGCAGGCGTGTCGGGTGTGATCGAGTTCCGAGGTGGCGACGCCCTGCAACGCATGCCGCCCAGCGAGACGCCTGGCGTGATGCTGCTCAACCCGCCCTATGGCGAGCGCATTGCCGCAGCGGGTGTGGCCGGGCGTGGGCGCGACAACTTCCAGCCGGGGGCGCTGGCAAGCTCCCGAGCTGCCGCCCCAAGCCACCACCGCGAAACCGCCCAGACCGACGACGGCGGCGACTTCTTTGCCCAACTGGCCAGCCACTGGAAGAAAAACTACAGCGGCTGGAGCGCCTGGATGCTCACACCCGACTTGAAGCTGCCCAGCAAAATGCGCCTGAAAGAATCGCGCCGCGTGCCCATGTGGAACGGCCCCATCGAATGCCGCATGTTCCGCTTTGACATGATCAAAGGCAGCTTGAAGCGCGTGTCTGGTGACGGCACGAGCAACCCAGCAGGCACGACCGGCACCGACACATCAGGAACGTCTGCACCATGAGCCTGGAGGGAGGCGCGGCCTTGAAGGAAGGTCCAGGCGCAGACGTGGCCCAAGCCCCCGTGCGCCGCGTGCTGGACACCAACATCGTGCTGGACCTGTGGGTGTTTGACGAGCCCAAGGCCGAAGCCCTGCGCGCCAGCGTGGAGAGCGGCAGCACGCAGTGGCTGGCCACCGCCGCCATGCGCGAAGAGCTGGCCCGCGTGTTGGCCTATCCGCAAATCGTCAAACGCCTGACGCACCGCGAGCTGCCCGCCAGCGTCGTGCTGGGCCACTTTGACCGCTGGGCACAGCTGCAAACCGACGCGCCCAAAGCCCCCTACGCCTGCAAAGACGCCGACGACCAGAAATTCATCGACCTGGCCGTGCATCACACCGCTGCCCTGCACAGCAAAGACGCGCAAGTGCTGTGCATGAAAAAGCGCCTGGAGCGCTGCGGCGTGGCGTTGAACCCGGTCACTACAATCCCCGCCTGAACACAGGAACACACCATGAACACGACCGCTGGCTTGGCCGCCGAAGACTTTGACAATCTGGACAACATCCTGGACGACTTGCGCGAGCGCTTTGAAGAGACGCCGCAGTGGGAGTTTTGTGAGGGGTTCATGGCGGCGCTGGTGTGCTGCCGCCGTGCCATTCCCGACAGCGAGTGGCTGCCGATGCTGCTGGGGGTGGATGAGGGTGAGGATGGCGGCAGCTTTGCCGACGATGCCCAGCGCCAGCAGTTCATGGCTTTGTGGCAGCGCCGTTTTGACGAGATCAAGCTCGCACTCGACACGCCCGTGGAAGCGCTGGACGACGACAAGGCCTATGCGCCCGAAGTGATGGATGTACGTGGGGCGATCGCTTCGCTGCCACCCGAAGAGCGCGAAGAAATCGAGGACAGCGAGATCCCCTCGTTTGCACAGGTGTGGGCGCTGGGCTTCATGTTCGCGGTGGAAAACTGGCCCGAAGAGTGGGCCACGCCCAAGGACAAAGACGCGGCCAAGTGGTACGACTTGTCACTCGAAGCCATCGTCGCTCTGACCGAAGACGACGACGCGGTGCCAACCCTGTCGGCTTTGTCTGAGGACGGCCCGCCCAGCGTGAGCGAAGAGCGCCTGAACGCTTATGGCGAGGCGCTGTGGGCGGTGTATGACCTGCGCGAGATCTGGCGCAACATCGGCCCGCGTGTGACCCAGGTCATCAAGGAAGCCACTCCCGGGCGCAACGATGCCTGCAGTTGTGGCAGCGGGAAGAAATACAAGAAGTGCTGCGGGGCTTGAGACTCCGCGACGCTGGATCCCGGGTCAAGCCCGGGATGACACCATTGAGAGCCGGGATGACCATTGAGAGACGGAATGACAGTCGGAACTGTCAAGCGCAACCCTCACACCATCCAATTCGCCAACGCGTCGCTGGTCTCTTGGGGCAACTCTTCCGGAATGAAGTGACCTGAAGGCATGACCTGACCGCTGACGTGCGCGGCGCATTGCGCCTGCCACAGCTCAACCGGTTTGAACATGCGGTTGACCACGCCCCGGTTGCCCCACAAAACCAGCGTATCGCAGGCGATTTTGTCGCCGCGATCTCGGCCTTGTCGGTCGTGCTGCAGGTCGATGCCTGCACTGGCGCGGTAGTCTTCGGCCGCGCTGTGGATGGCGGCGGACCAGCCCTTGTCGTTGAGTGCTGGGTTGCAAAAGGCGCGTTCGTATTCGGCCAAAGCTTCAGGCTCGATGTAGCCCAGCCCCTGGCTGCCCCAGCCGCCGAGCTTGGCGTGCAGATAGGCCTTGGGGTTGCCGCCGATCATGAACTCGGGCAGCGGTGCAGGCTGCGTCAGGTGGAACCAGTGGTAATAGGCCTGTGCAAACGCAAAGTACGGGTCGGCCACCGGGCTGGAGACCTCCGGGGTTTTACCCCACCGGCCGCTGTACATGTCAAACGTCGGCGCGATATCGATCACGCACAACTTCTTGACGCGCGGGGCATGGTCCAGCGCCAAACGGTGCGCCA
>JANQXJ010000079.1 GCA_030729445.1 Limnohabitans sp.
GCCTACATCAGCTCCGACAGCGAACACTGGCGGCTGGTGCATGTGGTGCTGGGCTACACCTTGGCGGGCTTGCTGGCCTTTCGGCTCCTTTATGGCCTGGTCGGGCCCAGACCGGCCCGGCTGAGCACGATGTGGCGCAAAGTCAGTGGGGCCAGAGCCTGGTTGAAAACTTTGCAAACGGCTTGGCGCCCAGGCGGCAACTGGGCAACAGTGCTGTGGCGGCAGGCGCCGATCTTGTTGATGGCCATGTCCTTGCTGGCCTTGCTGGCGGTGGTGCTGCCGCTGACCCTGACCGGTTACGGCACCTTCCACGAGTGGGGCGGTGATCTGGGCGGCGAGGTGTTCGAGTCTTTGCACGAATTTTTTGGCAACACGGCTCTGTGCTTGGTGCTGTTGCACTTGGCCCTGCTGGCAGGTCAAAGCTATTGGCGTCAAAAAAATCTGGCGCTGCCCATGCTCACGGGTCGCCTCGAAGGCCGTGGACCCGATCTGATCGCACACAAGCGCACATGGCTGGCCGTCTTGTTGCTGTGGTGTGTGCTGGCCTACCTCCTGTGGGAGATGGCCGCCTTCATGGCCGATCCCGTCAAAAATGCCCAGAACACGCATTTTTCGCTCTCACAGGGCCGGTCGCATCAAGGCGTCACCTTGCCGACAGGTCCGCAGCGCTCGTGACCCTAAAGTGAAAGGACTTGTCCTCACCATTGGGAGTCTTCATGGCCATCTATGAGCTGCGCACCTATTCCGTGATCGTCGGAAAAATGTCCGAAGTCATTTCGCACTACAAAAACGAGGGCTGGCCTGCGCTGGCCAAGCACCCACAAAAACTGGTGGGCTACTTCACGGGCGATGTGGGGGCGATCAACGAGCTGATCCATGTCTGGAAGTTCGACGACGACGCCGACCGCCGCGCCTTTTGGGCGCAGGTGTTTGCGGACCCTGAGTTCATGGCCTTTGCCGCCAAGATCCGCCCACTGATGCGAGAGCAAAACAACAAGCTCATGCTGTCCGCCCCCTGGGGCCCCCAGCCCTGAGATCCTGGGGGCCGCCGAGGCGCTGCCCCTGCCTTACTGGACCAGGTAACCCCCATCCACCGGCAAGACCACACCGGTGACAAAGCGGGCCGCCGAGCTGGCCAGAAACAGCACCGGGTCGGCCACGTCTTCGGGCTGGCCCCAGCGGCCCATGGGCGTGCGGCCCACAATTTGGGCGCTGCGTGTGGGGTCGTCTTGCAGGGCTTGGGTCAAAGGTGTGGCGATCCAACCGGGGGCCACCGCGTTCACACGGATGCCGTCGGTCGCATAAGCAATGGCCAGCGACTTGGTCAGCTGCGCCACGCCGCCCTTGCTGGCGCTGTAGCCCGGCGTCAGGCCGCCCCCAAAGAAGCTCAGCATCGAGGCGGTGTTGACGATACAGCCTTGGCGGGCCTTGAGGCCCGCACGCGCTGCGGCGCACACGCGCATGGTGCCATTCAGGTTGATGTCCACGGTCTGCGCAAACGCCTCCGGGTCGTGTTCGACGTTGCGCTGGATGATGCCCGCACAGTTGACCAGCACATCGAATTCACCGAACTCGCCCAGCACGTTTTGCACATGCTCGTTTTGTCGCACATCCAGCACATGGAAGGCGATCAGGCGGTTGGCACTCAGGCCTTGCGCCACTTCGACCTCAGCAAGTGTGGCCCCGGTGGCCGTGACGCTGGCGCCGGTGGCGGCAAAGGCCCGGGCAATGGCCGCGCCAATGCCGCTGGTGCCACCGGTGATGAAAACTTTTTTGACCGTGTCCATGAAACCTCTCCCTTGCTGTTTTAAAAATCGAGGGTGATCACGCCCCCTGCATGTTGGGCGCGTGAGCAGCACAAAATGATTTTCTGTTGCCGCTCTTTTTGGCTGAGCACAAAGTCGCGGTGCTCCACCGCGTCAGACGCCTGTGCATCGTAGGAACGGGCACACACGCCACACAGGCCATCACTGCATTTCACGTCGATGGCCACACCCGCCTCGGCCAGCACCTCGGTGGCGCTGCGCTCGGCGGGCACCTGCAGGCGGCGGCCCGACGTTTGCAGCAGCAACTCAAAGGGCTGGTTCACCCAGGCGTCGACTTCGGGCACGCTGAAGTATTCGCGGTGCAGGGCGTCTTGTGGCCAGCCGTGCGCGGTGGCCGCTTCAAACACGCCATCCATGAAGCGCGGTGCGCCACAGGTGTAGACATGCTGGCCCGGCGCGTAGTTGGGCAAGAGCTGCATCAGGTCGGCCCGCTGGCCTTCGTCCTTGAAGTGGTATTGAACCTGATGGCCCCAAGGGGCCTGGGCCAAGTCTTTCAAAAAGCCCGCTGTGGTGCGGCTGGCCGCGCTGTAATGAAAGTCAAACGGTTTGCCCAAGGCGTGCAAGCGGTGTGCCATGGCGATCATGGGCGTCACGCCAATGCCCCCGGCCATCAGCCAGCTGTGCGTGGCGTCTTCGTGCAGCGCGAAGTGGTTGACCGGGCGCGACACAAACACCCGGCGCCCTTCGCGAAAGGCCCGGTGCATCAGCGCCGAGCCGCCGCGCCCGCCGGACTCGGGCGGCTCACGCAACACGCCCAGCACATAGCGGCTGCGGTCGGCCGGGTCGCCTGCCAGGCTGTAAGGCCGCTGGTATTCTGGGGCGATCACCACGTCGATGTGCCCGCCTGCTGTGAAGGGCGGCAACTCTCGGCCATCGGGCGCTTTGAACTCGTAACGCGCCAGGCCCTCGGCCATCTCTTCTCGTTTGTGCAGCACCACCGGGAACACCGGCGGTTCGGCAGGCAAGGGCTGCGGCCCCGGGGCCAAGCCCTCGGTTTGGCCCGCCGCCAAACGGGCTTGGTATTGCGCGGGCGTGAGCAAGGCCTGGTAACGGGCAATGCCTTCTTCGCGGTTGACCGGATATGTGACCGGGTAGGGCTGCGGCATTTTGTCGGCCGGGTACACGGCCAGAGTCTGGTCTTCGTAGCGCAGGTCCAGGTCTTTTTGCAGGGTGCGTTGGTGGGTTTGTGCGGCCCGTACATAGCGGCCCGTGCGTTTGTCCAGCTCGATGTCCCACCACCATTTTTTGACCGGGTTGATGCTGCCGCGATCGAGCAGGTCATCGAGGCGTGCCAGCGCGGGTGCAGCTGCGGGCAGCTTCATGGCCACTTGCCGCCACAGGCTGTCGGCCAGCAGGCCTTCCAGGTTCCAGGGGCAGGTCTTCATGCAGCGCCCGCACATGCCGCCCGCCGCGTTGGTGATGCGGTAGCGGGCGCATTTTTCGGCGTCGCTTTTCCAGATTTCGTAGCCGTTGTACATCAGCTTGGGGCCGGCGGTGATGGCCCCGGACGGGCATTCGCGGGCGCACTTGTTGCAGCTTTCGCAAAAGCTTTGCAGGCCAAAGTCAATGGGCCGGTCAGGCGTCATGGGCATGTCGGTGGTCACGCTGCCGCTTTTCAGGCGCGGGCCCAAAAACGGGTTGAGGATCACCTCGCCAATGCGGCTGACTTCGCCCAGGCCCGACAGCAGCAACAAAGGCGGCTGCAGCACATCGCCGTCCAGCACCGAATGCACCCGGGCCGAATAACCCAGCCGCCGGATCTGCTCGGCCAAAATACCGCCCATCAGCGAAAAGCGCAAATAAGCCCGCATGCTCTGCGCCACCGAAATCCAGTCGTCGCCGCTGGCGCCCTCCATGGTCTCGTGGCCTTGGTCGATCAGCAGGTTCAGCGCGTTGGCGTGGTAGGCGGGCATGGGGTTGCCCCCCGCGTCGTGCGAGTAATAGGCCCACTCGGGCACGGCGCACAGGCCCACCGCGTCCACCCCCAAATAGTAAGAAGCGGCTTTCAGCTTGTCGGCGTTGCGCTTCGGGTCTTGTGTGCTGGTGGCCACCGGGCCACGCGCCGGGCCAAACTGCAAAAGCAGCAAAGCGCCCAAAGCCCGACGCGCACAGGCCCCGATGGGGCTTTTCATCACGTAGTGCGCGTTCTTGGCGTCGTCTTGCACCGACTTGCCCAAGTCGCCAAACAAGGCCCGTGCAAAAAAGTCGGCCCGCTTCGGAAAGCGCGGCACCCGGTCATGGTCGATGAAGGTGGTGGGCGTGTCCTGGCGCTTGAGGGTTTCAAACGGGTGCGCCCCTTGGCGAAATTCGCGCCGGGCATAGGCGTCGCGGTGGAACGCGCCTTTGAAGGTGCCTTGACCCAACCACCAGGCGGGGCCGTGGCTTTGCCAGCGGTTTTGTTGTGGGGCCAAGGCCTGATCAGGGGCCAACGCCAAAGTGGTGCTGACGGCGGCCAGGGCGTAGCGCTGGCCCACATAAGGATTCTCGCCATCGGGCAGCGTCAGGCCTGCGGCCAGGGCCAGGCGGGCCAGGTCGACATCGCTGCAGCTGGCGCTGTGGGCGCGGGCCTCGTGGCCCAGCATGCGCAAATAACTGGACAGCAGCACCGCTGTTTGCGCGGCCAGCACGGCCGCGCGGGGCTCTTGTGTCCCGGCCAGCCAGTCGCAGCCGGGCTCACCGGGTTTGGGGTCCCGCGCAAATTCGACCAGGATCACGATGGCGTGGCTGTGGTGCGCAATCGGCCCATGCACCGTGCGGGCCGACTCCAGCACATCGGCCAGGATCATGTCCATGCCCGCCGCAAAACTGGCCGGTTGGCTCTGCGCCAGCTCTTCGCCCAGGGCGGGCACGGCGGGGTTGCGGATCGGCTCGGCCAGCCAGGCGCTGGCGGGCAGGGCGCAAATGCCCATCATCGACGCATCAAAGTAATAACCCGCAGCCTTCAAGTGCCGGGAACGTTCGTCGGGCTCGGCCGGAATCTCCCCCATTTGCGGGTTCACGGCCCCGTCGCGCACCAGATCGAACATGGCCATGTAACGCGCCATGGCGTGGGCCATCGACTCGGGGTCATCGTGCTCAAAACGCAGCGCCTGCATGGGTGGCACGGCGCTGTCCTCGGGTTTGGCGGTGGTTCGGCGCAGGCGCTCCAGCGGGTAGGGCCCCAAGTGCACGGGACGGTCGCGGTAAGAAAATAAGCGCATAGGCAAGCCAGTGAGGGGTCGATGGGTCAGCTTACAGGCTGCATGCGCGGTGGCGCTGTCACCTTCGCATGAAGGATGGCCGTCGCATGGCGACTGCATGCCCACGCATGATGTTGAGGTGTTTCCCAGTGATCACCCTGATGCCAAGGCGATTCAAAATTTGTATGATGACCTGACGAATTAACACCAGGAGACTCCCCATGCAACGTAGAAATTGGATCGCAGCAGCCGCTGCCCTGCTCGCCATCTCGCCTTTTTGGTCCAGCACCGCTTCGGCGCAAGCCTGGCCCTCCCGCCCCATCAAGTTGGTGGTGCCTTTCCCGCCCGGAGGCCTGATCGACAACATGGCGCGCTTGATTGGCCCAAAATTGTCCAATGAGTTGGGGCAGCCCATCGTGATCGACAACAAGCCCGGTGCCGGTGGCAACTTGGGTGCTGCCGAGGCGGCGCGTGCTGCCGCCGATGGCTACACCTTGCTGATGGCTTCGCCACCGCTCACCATCAGCCCGGCGCTTTACAGCAAACTGCCCTACAAGCCCGAGCAAATTGCCCCAGTGGCCCTGCTGGGCCGTGTGCCCAATGTGCTGATGGTCCACCCGAGTTCAGGCATCAACTCGGTCGCCGAACTCACGGCGTTGGCCAAATCCAAGCCCGGCCAGCTCAACTACGCGTCCAACGGGCAGGGCACCTCGCTGCACCTGAGCGCTGAGTTGTACAAGAGCCAGTCGGGTGCGTTTGTCACCCACATCCCTTACCGTGGCGCCGCTGCCGCGCAAACCGGCCTGATGGCGACCGAAGTGAATATGATGTTTGACAACCTGCCCTCGGCACTGGGCCTGATCAAGGGGGGCAAGTTGAAAGCTTTAGCGGTGACCACCCCCATGCGCAGCAGCGCCTTGCCCGATGTGCCCACCATGGAGGAAGCTGGCATGAAGGGCTTCCAGGTGTTCTCTTGGTTTGGTGTGGCCGCACCTGCGGGCTTGCCAGCCCCCATACTGCAAAAGCTGGAGCAAGCGCTGGAGCGCGTGGCCAAAATGCCCGAAGTGAAGGCCGCCATGCTCAAGTCGGGCGCAGAGCCCGCATGGGCCAACAGCCAAGGCCTGGCCAGCTTCATGCAAGCCGATACCGCCAAATGGAAAAATGTGGCGGCGTTCGCCAACATCAAATTGGATTGAGAGCACAGCCATGACCACAGTCGGATTGATTGGTTTGGGCGCCATGGGCTCGGGCATGGCCGCATCGCTGCGCCGCGCCGGGCACAGCGTGCAGGTGTTTGACGTGCGCCGCGAGGTGGCCGAGGCTTTCACGAATGCCGGTGGCACCGCACACGACACACTGGCCTCTTTGGGCGCGGCGTGTGATGTGGTCGTGTCGGTGGTGGTCAATGCTGCGCAAACCGAAGCCGTGTTGTTTGGCGATGGCACCA
>JANQXJ010000080.1 GCA_030729445.1 Limnohabitans sp.
TCGCCGATTTGGGTTTGCCCACTCTCAACCCCGAGACCGACCGCGTCATGATTTGCGGCTCGCCCGAAATGCTCAAAGACCTCAAGCGCATTTGCGAAGAGCGTGGCCTCAAAGAAGGCAACACCAGCACACCGGGTGCTTTTGTCATCGAGCGGGCGTTCGCCGAATCCTGAAGCCCTGGGGGCTTTGTTCCCCAGCGCACCCCCGATCTCTGAACACGGGGGCACAATGCCCCCACTTCAACGGACCCCCATGAACCTGACTTCTGTTTCTCCCCAGCGATGGCTGTTGTTGATCGCCTTGTCGGGCATCGGCATGCTGGTGTTTGGCCTGTATTTGCAGCACGTTGTGGGCCTGAACCCCTGCCCCATGTGCATCGTGCAGCGTTATGCCCTGATCGGCGTGGTCTTGCTGGCCTTGATCGGTTGGCGCTTGCAAGGCTGGGCCTTGGCTGCGGCAGGTTTGCTGATGACGCTGGCGGCCGGTTTTGGCGCCTTCACGGCGGCCCGCCAAAGCTGGTTGCAGTGGTACCCGCCCGAGGTGGTTAACTGCGGGCGCGACTTTTACGGCATGGTCGAAAACTTTCCCCTGAACCGCGCCATCCCCATGATCTTCAAAGGCAGTGGTGACTGCAGCAAGATCGACTGGACCTTCTTGGGCGGCTCGATCGCCAACTGGTCGTTTGTCTGTTTTGTGCTGTTTGGCCTCTTGGGTTTGTGGGTGACCCTTCGGTCCCGCGCGGCTCAGGCCGCATAACTTAGCGGCACCGCCGTGGTGAATTTGAGCTCCTCCATGGCAAAACTGGAGCTCACGTCGGACAGCGGCACTGCCTCAATGAGCCGCTTGTATACCTGGTCATAAGCGGCAATGTCGGGCACCACCACTTTGAGCAGGTAGTCCACATCGCCGCTCATGCGGTGGGCTTCGACGATCTCGGCAATTCCTTGCACGGCGGCGCGAAACTTCTCCAGCCACGGCACATCGTGCTGCCGGGTGCGCACCGACACAAACACCGTCACGCCCAGGTTCACCTGGTGGCGGTCCACCAAGGCCACTTGCCGAGCCAAAATGCCCAATTCCTTGAGCCGTTGCACCCGCCGCCAGCATGGCGTGGGCGTCAGGTGCACGGCGGCGGCCAATTCGTTGATGGGCCAGTCGCTGCGCACTTGCAACAGGTCGAGGATTTTCCGATCAATGGCATCAATTTTCTGCTTCATGGTCTGATTGTAGAAAACCATGCCAAAAAACGGTCGTTTTGGGGCAGAAAAAGCAATTTCATTTTGCCCGTTTGGTGGCAAACTTCTGTTTTCAAACCACTAAGAAACACGGCATGAAAAAAATCGGTCTGATCGGGGGCATGAGCTGGGAATCCACCGCTCTGTATTACCAGCACATCAACCGCGAGGTGGCTCGTCGCCAGGGCGGTCTGCATTCGGCGCCTTTGCACTTGGTCAGCCTGAATTTTCAGGAAATTGCCGACCTGCAAAAGCAGGGTGACTGGGCACGCATGACCGAGATCTTGCAAGCGGCGGCCCGCCAACTGGCGCACAGCGGGGCCGAGGCCGTGCTCATTTGCACCAACACCATGCACCGCATTGCGCCGCAAGTGCAGGCGGCCACAGATCTGCCTTTGCTGCACATTGCCGACGCCACAGCCGACGCTGTGCTCGCCGCTGGCTTGAGCCAAGTGGCTTTACTGGGTACCCGCTTCACCATGGAGCAAGCCTTCATGCGCGACCATTTGGCCGCACGCGGCATCCAATGCCTGGTGCCCGATGAGCCCGGGCGTGCCGAGGTGCACCGCATCATTTTTGAAGAATTGTGCCGCGGCCAGGTGCTGAACGCTTCACGCCAGAGCCTGATCGCCCAGGTGCAGCAACTGGCCGCTCGTGGGGCGCAGGGTGTCATCTTGGGCTGCACCGAACTGACCATGAGCTTGCAGCCCGGCGATGGCGGCTTGCCCGGCTTTGACACCACGGCCTTGCACGCCATGGCAGCCGTTGATTTTTGCCTGTCCTGAGGCGCTCGCATGTGCCAACTCATGGGCATGAGCTGCAACAAGCCTGCGGCCACCACGTTTTCATTCACCGGCTTTTCGGCACGCGGCGGCCTGACCTCGGACCACACCGACGGCTGGGGCATCGCCTTTTATGACGGCAAAGGCTGCCGCGTCTTTCAGGACGATCAACCGGCCGTCCACTCAGCTCTGGCCGATTACGTGCGGCAACACCCCATCAAGTCCAAAGTGGTGGTGGCGCATGTGCGCAAAGCCACACAAGGTGATGTGCAGTCGGCCAACTGCCACCCGTTTCAACGCGAATGGCTGGGCCGCACCTGGGTGTTCGCGCACAACGGCGACCTGCGCGATTTCCAGCCCCCACACGGCTGCCAAGACATGCCCGTGGGCAGCACCGACAGCGAGCGGGCGTTTTGCACCCTCATGAGCCAACTGCGAAGCCACTTCAAGGACCGCCAGCAGCCTCCAGAGTGGCCTGAGCTGGCCCCGGTGCTGGCCCGTATCGCTGATGATCTGGCAGAACACGGCAACTTCAACATGCTGCTGAGCGACGGCCACGCCCTGTATGCCCATTGCTCCACCAAGCTGCATCTGCTGACTCGGTATCACCCTTTTCCCCATGCACGCTTGGTGGACCGCGACATGAGCCTGGACCTGGGGCCGCTGAATGCCGAGGGCGACATCATGTGCTTGTTGGCCACCGAGCCCTTGACCCTGGATGAACCTTGGCAAGCTTTGCGCACGGGCGAGTTTGTGGTGGTCGTGGGGGGCCAGGTGGTTTGGCAAGCGGTGCATGCGGGCACGCGGGCATTTCCCGTGGCCTTGCCGATCGCTGCAGTGCGGGTGTCCAGCCACGCCTGACGGTTTGCCCTGCAGCCTTCTGGCCCTTTGGCTTTGGGCCAGGTCGAAGGTTTTGGGGGCCGCCGCAGGGCGCAGCCCGTTCAGGGCGACAATACCGGCTGTTTCTCTTGCCCCTGCATGTCTGCCCCTGCCCACACCTCTGTTACACCGCCCGTGCCCCATGTGGTGCTGGTCATCACCAAAGGCGAAGCCGGTGGGGCGCAGACGCATGTGCTGGAGTTGTGCCGCGCCCTGCAGGGTCGGGTGCAATTCACCGTGGTGATCGGAGGCGACGACACGCGCAGCGCGCTGGGCCAGGCCTTGAACCCGTTGGGCATCACAGTGCTGGTGCTGCCCAGTTTGCAAAACTCGCTCAACCCCCTCAAGGTGCTGGCCTCGGTGCGGGCCTTGCTGGCCCATCTGCGGGTGTTGCAGCCCGATGTCATCCATGCCCACAGTGCGGTGGCCGGGGTGATCGCACGCTTGGCGGGGAAGCTGCGGCAAATTCCGGTGGTCTACACCGTGCATGGCTTTGGCTTCAAGCCGCAAGCGCCCTGGTTGATCCGCACCAACGCTTGGTTGGCCGAGGCCGTGCTGGCCGCCTGGACCACACGCATGGTGTGTGTGTCGGACTATGAAAAAGAATTGGCCGCACGTTTGCCCATGCCAACCGAGCGGGTGAGTGTGGTGCACAACGCGCTGGCCGATGTGCCCTGGCGCAGCGACATGGCGATCCAGTCGCCGCGTCTGGTGATGGTGGCCCGCATGGCCGCGCCCAAGCGGCCAGATGTTTTGATCGAGGCCCTGGCCTTGTTGGCACCACTTGGCCTGCAGCCCGACACCCAGATACTCGGGGGAGGTCCGGACCTGGCCCACCACCAACAGGCCGCTGGCCCAATGCCGCACATTCGGCTGGAGGGCGATGTGAACGACGTGGCCGAGCGCTTGGCGCAGCATCAGATTTTTGTGCTCTTGTCCGACCACGAGGGCCTGCCCATCTCCATCTTGGAGGCCATGCGCTCGGGCATGGCGATTGTGGCCACGCGCTTGCCCGGCATTGAAGAAATGCTCACGCACGAGCAAAGCGCTTGGCTGGTGCCCAACACCCCCCAAGCCGTGGCCCAAGCACTGCAGACCCTGCTGGCTGATGGCCCCTTGCGCCAGCGTTTGGGCCAGGCGGCACGCGAGCGCTACGAGGCGCAGTTCCAGCCCGAGGCCATGGCCGAGCCGGTGTTGACCTTGTACCAACAAGCCCCTTTGATGCACACCGCCCGCTGGCCCATGACGCGCCCGCGCCGCCAAACGCAGCAACTGGCCTCACAGCAAGCCAACCGCCAAAGTGCGCACCTGGTCTGGAGCCTCTTGGGCTTGGCGATGATTGGCCTGGCCTACGCCATCAGCCAGGCCCTGATGGCCCGAGGCCTGGCCACGGTGGACTTTGGTCGCACCGTGCTGGCCAGCCTGGTGCCTTATGCACTGGCGGCGCACCTCTTGTACCGGGGGGCGCACATGCCTGCAGCCGAGCGGGGCCCTTTGTTGCTGGTCACCACGGGCTTGCCGTTTTGGCTTACGCCCTTGGCCTTTGCCCTGCTGCAGCAGCCGTATTCACGCGGCGCTTTGCTCTTGACCTATGTGCTGTGCACCTTCTGGTTCTGGCTGGCCGACCAGTGGTTTTTACGGCACCGGCCTTGGCGTTTGGTGTACCAAGACCCGCGTGTGCCGGGCCTGTTAGCGCCTTGGCTGCCCGTGCCCCAGGGCCAAGGCCTGCCGCGCATCCGCCTGCTACCTTGGCCCGCACAAGGCATGCCGCCTGGCGCCGCGCTGGCGTGTGACGGCGCCGTGGTGCTGCCTGCTGAGGCCACCTTTGATGCACCGTCTGCCTCTGCCACCTCTGCCACATCTGCGCCTTCCAGCACCGAGCGTCACCGCTTTTTGACCGCGCTCAAGCTGCAGCACATTCGCTTGTACAGCCCCGAATCTTTGCAGCAAAGCCTGACCGGGCGCATGGCGTCCGAGACCCTGCAAAACGAGCTCTGGCAAACCGATGGCAACCCGGCTTACGACCTGGCCAAGCGCCTCATCGATGTGGGTGTGGTGCTGGCCCTGCTGCCGCTGTGGTTGCCGTTGGCGCTGCTGGTTGCAGTTGGTGTCATGATCGACTCGCCCGGCCCGGCCCTGTTCAGCCAGCGGCGCACCGGCATGCACGGACAAAGTTTCCGGATCTGGAAGTTCCGCAGCATGCGCCATGAAGCGCAAGACACCCCGCAGTTCGCCCAGGCCAACGACCCGCGCATCACGCGCTTTGGGCATTGGATTCGCCGCACCCGGCTCGATGAAATTCCGCAGCTGTTCAACGTGCTGATGGGGCACATGAGCCTGATCGGCCCCCGCCCCGAGCAAGACGGCTTTGTGCAGCAGTTTGCCGAGCAAATGCCCAGCTACCCCTACCGACACCTGGTGCGCCCCGGCCTGACCGGCTGGGCCCAGGTGCAGCAAGGCTACGCCGCCAGCGCCGATGAAACCGCCATCAAGCTCAGCTACGACCTCTACTACATCACGCACTACAGTCTGGCCATGGACTTGCTGATCGTGTTCAAAACCATCCAGACCGTGCTGACTGGGCGCGGTGCGCGTTGAGCCTGCCCATGTCCATGCCCAGCCCTCGCCACATCTTGTTGTTGACCGAAGAGTCCGGTGTGGGCGGGGTGCAGACCACGCTGCATTGGCTCGAATCGGGCCTGGCCGAGCGCGGCTGGCACGTCACGCGGCTGTCGGTGCGGCGCGGGCGGCCATCGCTGTGGGCTTGCTGGCAGGCGGCGCGGCGGGCGCAGGTGCTGGTGGCTTCCAACAACTTCTGGCCAGCCTATGTGGCGGTGGCCCTGGCTGGGCTGGCCCGCAGGCCCAGCGTGGTCTGGGTGCACGGCCCTTTGCACGAGGTGCTGCAGCAGGCCGGTGCCTCGCGCCTCAAAACCGCTTGGCTGCGTGCGGTTTACCAAAAGGCCAGCCATTTGGTGTGCGCTTCACAGACCTCATGCGACAGCCTGATGCGCGTGATGTCTGATGCTTGGCCTCAATCCGGAAGTGCCATCCAGACCCGCATGCGCGTGATCCGCAACCCGGCGGTCTTGCCCAGTGCGGCTTGGGATGCCGCGCCCACGCCCATGCCCAAGCCAGCGCTAGATACTATTGAGGTGGTGTCGCTCGGTTTTGTGGGCCGTTTGTCCCCCGAAAAACAGCCTTTGCACTTGCTGCCCATGCTGCGCCTGTTGCCCGACACTTATCAACTGCATGTGGTGGGTGATGGCGAGTTGATGGGCGCGATGCGCAGCGCCGGGCAAGACCTGCTGGTCCAAGGCCGCTTGCACCTGCATGGTCAACAAACCGTGACCGCACAGACCTACCGGGCCTGGCAGGCCACGGTGCTGTGCTCGCGCTACGAGGGCTATCCCATGACGGCGTTGGAGTCGCTGGCCTGCGGCGTGCCCTGCGTCAGCACACCCATCCCCGGGATGCAGGAAATGCTGGGCACGCAAGCGCCGCTCTGGCT
>JANQXJ010000081.1 GCA_030729445.1 Limnohabitans sp.
GCGGGGGGAGGTTCAGATGGGGGGGCTGGCGGCTGGGGCGGTGGTATTTCTTGCAGCAAAATGGCTTGGACGGCTTGGGGCAGTTGGCGCGTGATGTCGCGGCTCAGACCTGATTGAATGACCCAAAACACCAGCAGGTGCAGCAACACCACCACGCCCAAACCCCAAGGTTTGCGTCTGGCGTGGGCTTGCAGATAGGTGGAGCCCGTCATGCTGGTATGGCTGGGTGGTGGCGTCATCAAGCTGCGTATTTTGCGGGATAAGACGGCACTTTTTGTGCGCCAGGCCGAATGACCGGCCAGTGTGAGGGATGGAGACTGGGGTTCAACGTCGCATGTCAAACGCCTCACGGCGTTCTTGAGGCCCAACGCGCTCTCCCCGAATGGTTTGGCCGCAGCTGCCTGTCAGCACCTCGCCCAGCCAAGTGGCCGCGATGCGCTGACCGTCGTGTGATTCTTCCAAAGTGAAATCCTGCCCGTCCAGGTCGGCCACCACCGGGTAGCGCAGCGCCCCTTGCGACAATTCACCACGCAGGCTGCCAAGGTGCTCGGGGTGCGGGCCCAGTTGCAGTGTCCAGTGAGGGCCTGTAGCGCCCAGTTGCACCTTCCAGAATCCATGCAATTGCTTGGGCTGAATGTCGGCGGTTGCAGAGCAATTGAGCTTGATGCTGGTGCAGCCCGACAGGGCAAAAAGTGCGGCCATACCGGTGATGGCCCAAAGACGCAGTTGAAGTGTGCTCATGTTTTGGCCTGTGCAGCCGCTGCCGTCGCTACGGCAGCGCGTTGGGCAAATTCGGCCCGCAGCGCTTTGAGTTTTTCGCGCGGGTCTTCTTTGGTGGTGTTTTCGTCCAGGCGCATTTCGGCAATGAAGCGGCTGGGCAGGGCGGCCACGGTTTCGCGGCCTTTTTTGCGGCGTTTGGTCCAGCTCACGGCCAGGCTGCGTTGGGCGCGGGTGATGCCCACGTACATCAGGCGGCGCTCTTCTTGCAGGCGCAGCAAGATGCCCTCTTGGCTGGCGCCTTCGGTGGTGTTGTCGTCGCCCAACTTAAAAGGCAGCAGCCCTTCGTTCACGCCCACCAGGGTCACATGCGGCCACTCCAGACCCTTAGAGGCGTGCAAGGTGGACAGGGTCACCACGTTCTGGTCTTTCTCGCGCTCGCTCAGGGTGGAGATCAGCGAGATGGTTTGCGCCACCTCGAGCAGATTTTTGGTCGCGGTCGTTTCGGCCCCCGTGGCGTCTTCGATTTCTCCGCCGCAACGCCCGGCCATCCAGTCGCAAAACTCCAGCACATTGGTCCAGCGGGCCGAGGCCACTTTTTCGTTCTCTTCGCCGTCGTACAGGTGCGACTCGTAGCCAATTTCCTGGAGCCACGCCAGCAAAAACGCCAAGGCATCCGTTTTGCCCAGAGTTTGGCGGGCGCGGTATTCGAGGTCGTTGATGTAGCGCCCAAATTCATGCAAACCCGTCACGGCGCGGGCATTCACCGCGCTGGGCAGGCTGCCCGCAAACAAAGCCTCAAACAGGCTCAGCTTGTATTGCGTGGCAAAGGTGCCCAGCTGGCCCAGCGTTTGGTGGCCAATGCCGCGTTTGGGGCTGGTGATGGCCCGCAAAAACGCCGGGTCGTCGTCGTTGTTGATCCACAGGCGAAACCAGGCGCACAGGTCCTTGATCTCGGCTTTGTCAAAAAAGCTCTGGCCGCCCGACACCTTGTAGGGAATGTTGGCGCGGCGCAGCGCTTGTTCAAACGGACGGGCCATGTGGTTGGCCCGGTACAGGATGGCAAAGTCCTTGAACTCCCGGTGTTTGGACGGGTTGAGCTGGCCACCGCGAATCGATTGGATGCGGGCAATCGCCCGGTCGGCTTCGTGATCTTCGTTCACCGCATCGACCACGCGCACCGGTTCGCCCTCACCCAATTCCGAAAACAGTGTTTTGGGAAACAGCTTGGGGTTGGGCTGGATCACGTTGTTGGCGGCCCGCAAGATGGCACTGGTGGAGCGGTAGTTTTGCTCCAGCTTGATGACTTTCAGATTTGGAAAGTCCACAGGCAGGCGCTTCAAGTTGTCCAGCGTCGCGCCGCGCCAGCCGTAAATCGACTGGTCGTCGTCACCCACCGCTGTAAAGCGTGCCCGTTCGCCCACCAAGTGTTTCAGCACCTCGTATTGCGTGGCGTTGGTGTCCTGGTATTCGTCGACCAGCACATGGCCCATCTTGGCTTGCCAGCGCTCGCGCACCTCGGGGTAGTCGGCCAGCAGTTTCAGGGGCATGCCAATCAGGTCGTCAAAGTCGACGCTTTGATAAGCGGTCAGCCGCTCTTCGTACAACGCCATGATGCGGGCGATCACGCGGGCGTTGTCGTCCGGGGCCTGAGCGGCCGCTTGCTCGGCGTTCAGGCCCATGTTCTTCCACAGGCTGATGGTCCACTGCCATTGGCGGGCGGTGGCCGCGTCGGTGGTGCCGCCGCAATCCTTCAAGATGCTGGTCACATCGTCCGCGTCCATGATGCTGAACTGTGGCTTGAGCCCCAGCACCTGCCCGTCCTCGCGCATGATGCGCACGCCCAGGGCGTGGAAGGTGCAGACTGTCACGTCTTTGGCTGGACGGCCAATCAGCTCCTTGGCCCGCTCGCGCATCTCGGCGGCAGCCTTGTTGGTGAAGGTGATGGCGGCGATGCGCTTGGGCTCCAGCCCGGCTTCGATCAGGCGCCCGATTTTGTGCGTGATCACCCGCGTCTTGCCCGAACCCGCCCCGGCCAGCACCAGGCAGGGGCCGGAGACATAGTTCACGGCTTCGAGTTGGGCGTTGTTGAGTCCGGCTGACATGGGCAGGTGAGGCGATCGGGGCAAAGCGGGCCATCATAGCGGTGTTGAGTTGGGCCACCCGCCTTGAAGCGCCATCACGACCACCGACGGCATCTGAGAATTGGCCCTGGCGCTGGTCCACCGTGTCCGGGCTGCGACTGCCTGCCACTGACTGCGACAGAAGCGCCTACTGGTTTACCCCGACAATCGGACCATGCTTGAAATATTGCGCGTCACCTTTCCTTTCTTTGCCCTGGTCTTGTGCGGTTATGTGGCGGCTCGGCTGCGGCTCTTGCCTTTGGAGGCCATTCCCGGCCTCAATGGCTTTGTCTTGTTTTTTGCCCTGCCCTGCATGTTGTTCCGTTTTGGGGCCGACACACCGATTGCCCAGTTGCTGGATGCCGGAGTGTTTTTCACGTATTTGTTTTGCGCCTTGGTGATCGTGGCGTTCAGCATCGCCATCAGCCTCAATGCCCGCATCCGCTGGAACGATGCGTCTTTAGGGGCGCTGGTGGCGGCCTTTCCGAACACAGGCTTTATGGGCGTGCCTTTGCTGGTGGCTTTGCTCGGGGCGCAGGCGGTGGGGCCAGCCATCGTGACCATCGTGGTCGATTTGGTGATCACCTCCTCGCTGTGTGTGGCCTTGTCGCGCATGGACGCGGCTGGGCAGCATGGCGCGGCGGTGGCCGCCCGCAAGGCGCTGGCCGGGGTGCTGCGCAACCCCATGCCCTGGGCGATTAGCCTGGGCGCCGCGTTTTCGTTCTGGAGTTTGGAGTTGATCGGTCCGGTGAACAAAACCGTGAGCTTGTTGGCCGATGCGGCTTCGCCTGTGGCGCTGTTCACCATCGGTGCGGTGCTGGCCCGCTCGCAAATGCTGGCGCACGAGCGACCTGATGGGCCTTTGCGCAGCGCCGATTACCTGCCGATTGCGCTGATCAAGTTGGTGCTGCACCCGGTGCTGGTGTTGTTGGTCGGTTTGACGGCCATTCAGTGGGGGGTGCCGATCGAGCCCTTTGCCTTGCAGGTGATGGTGCTGGTGGCCGCCTTGCCCAGTGCCAGCAATGTGTCACTGCTGGCCGAGCGATTGGGGGCGGACAACGGGCGCATTGCCCGCATCATTTTGGTGACCACGGCAGCGGCGTTCTTGACCTTCTCGGGGGCGGTGGCGTTTTTCAAGATGTGAACGTCGCCGTTGGGTCCAAGCTGAGCGCAGATGGCTTCAGATGGCTTGAGGGTCCACGTCCACCAGCCAGCGGATCACGCCTTTGTGCTCAGGCTGGCTGCGCACTTGGTGCAACACGCCATGCAGGTGCCACAGCATTTTTTGCAGGGCCATGCGGTTCGGGCTTTCCAGCAGCATTTGGGCACGTTCCACATCGGCCACACGCTGCATGCTCATGGGCACTGCGGGGTACACGCTTACTTGCATCACCAAGTCGGCGGTTTCGGTATCGGCGCTCAGTTGCGCCTCCAAGGTTTCGCGTGCCGCATTCAGCAGCGCTTGGGCGGCTTCTTGGCTGCGGGCGTCGGCCCGCAGCAGGGCCTGGTGGCTGATGGGGGGCAGGTTGGCGGCGGTGCGCTCGGCCAATTCGCTTGCGGCAAAGGCCGGGTAGTCGTGTTGTTTGAGCGCCTCAAACAGCGCGTGGGTGGGGTGAAAGGTTTGTACCCACATCTCACTCGTGGCACTTTGCGCGGCATCGCGCCCGGCCCGGCCAGCGGCTTGCATGAGCAGTGCAAACAAGCGCTCGGGGGCCCGGAAGTCGCTCGAAAACAGGGCGGTGTCGGGGTTCACAGCGGCCACCAAGGTGATGCGCCGGAAGTCGTGCCCCTTGGCGATCATTTGGGTGCCCACCAGCACATCCACTTCGCCCGAGTGCACCTGGGCCAATTGGCTCTCCAGTGCGCCTTTGAGGCGCGTGGTGTCGGCGTCGATGCGGGCAATGCGCACGGGGGTGCCGTCGGGGCGCAACACATGGGCCAGCAACTCGCCCAAGTGTTCTTCGAGCTGTTCGGTGCCCCGGCCAATCGGGGCGATGTCAGCGTTGCCGCATTCAGGGCAGGCGCGGGGGACGCGTTCGGTCAGGCCGCAGTGGTGGCAGCGCAGGGTGCGGTCAATTTTGTGGAACACCCGGAACGCGCTGCAGTGCTTGCATTCGCTTTTCCAGCCGCAGTCGGCGCAGTGCAGCACCGGCGCATAGCCACGTCGGTTGAGCAGCAGCATGCATTGCTCGCCGCGCTGGACCCGCTCTTGGATGGCGGCCACCAACTGGGTGGACAGCACAGCGCGGCGCGGCTGTTTGTTCATGTCCACACGGCGCACTTTGGGCAAGAGGCCGGTACCGATTCGCGATGGCATGAGCAGCCGCTGGTAACGGCCGCCCGCATCACCCTCAATGGCCGGACGGCTGTGGTGCCAGCTCTCCAGCGATGGGGTGGCCGAAGCCAGCAGCACCTGGGCATTTTGCAAACGCCCACGGTAGACCGCCAGATCGCGGGCGGAGTAGCGTGCACCTTCTTGCTGCTTGTAACTGGGGTCGTGTTCTTCGTCGACCACGATGAGTTGTAGGTGTGGCATGGACGCAAAAATGGCCATGCGTGTGCCCAGCACAATGCGGGCATGGCCCGCGTGTGCGGCCAGCCAGGCTTTGAGGCGCTGGGCGGGCGTCATGCCGCTGTGCATGGACACCACCGCTTCGGAGCCAAAACGGGCCTGCACCCGTTCCTCCAACTGGGGGGTGAGGTTGATCTCGGGCACCATGATCAAGGCTTGGGCCTGTGGGTTGGTCGTCAGCATGCGCTCAACCGCTTGCAAATACACCTCTGTTTTTCCGCTGCCGGTGCTGCCAAACAGCAAAAAAGGTCCCTTGCCTGTGGCCATTTGGTCCAACACGGCGCTTTGTTCGGGGGAGAGGGCCGGACCTGGCGTGGTCTGCACAGCCCGCTCAGTGTTCTGCTTTTTCAGGCGACGCGCCAGTTGTTCGCTGGTCAAGTCGCGCAGCTGGGGTGGCAAGGCCGAGAGAGCCACTTCGCCCAACGAGCGTTGGTAATACTGGGCCGAAAACTGTACCAATTGCCGCCAGGCATCACCCAGCGGGGCCAGATCTTGAAGGACGCCGGAGACATCGCGCACCGATGAAGGTGGCAGGTCGGGTGCCGAGGAGGAGACGGACCAGACCACGCCCAGCAAGTCGCGCTGCCCCAGCGGCACCCGCACCAATTGCCCGGGCTGCAGGGCCTGTTGGCTGCGGTAGCTCAGCAGCCCCCCCACCTGACTGTGGGCAGGTGTTTGAACGGCGATCTCAATCCAAGATGGTTCAGTCAAAGTCAATTTGTTTCAAACAAATTTAGAAATTTTGATGGTTAGGTGAAGTCTTGAAAACGGGCCTAAGTGCTTGATTTTTAAGTGCTTTACAGGTCATCCAGAAAATCTGTGGATAACTTTGTTGAAAACTCGTCACCAAGGCCGCGAAAGCCTTAAAAATCAAGGCTTTTGCTGGATTGCTCA
>JANQXJ010000082.1 GCA_030729445.1 Limnohabitans sp.
CTACATCGGTGTGCCCGTGCCACCGCTGCTGATCTTGAGCGCGGCGGTCGACAAATCATTGATCGCGGCTTTGTCGTCGCAGTCGGGCGTGAAGATCAGCACGGTGACGAATCCGCGCGAGCACCGCCGCGTGTGGCTGGAGATGGCCGAGAAAAACGCCGAGCTGCAACTGGCCCGTTTGCTGGCCGAAGAAGGCTCGCAGCAGGCCCGCACCCGGGCTCTGGCCGAGGCGCTGGATTTGGCTCCGGACGATTTGGACCAGCTGCACATCGAGTGTTTCGACATCTCGCACACGGCGGGCGAGAACACGCAGGCGTCTTGTGTGGTGTTTCGCCAGCACAAGATGCAAAGCAGCGACTACCGCCGCTACAACATCGAGGGCATCACCCCGGGCGACGATTACGCGGCCATGCGCCAGGTGCTGATGCGCCGCTACGGCAAGCTGGCGGAAGCCTTGCGATCGGGCGAGGGCACGGCCCGGCTGCCGGACTTGGTGCTGATCGACGGCGGCAAAGGCCAGGTGAGCATGGCGCGTGAGGTGTTCACCGACCTGGGGCTGGACCTGTCGCGCATCGTGGGTGTGGAAAAAGGCGAGGGCCGCAAGGTGGGCCTGGAAGAGCTGGTGTTTGCCGATGGCCGCGAGAAGGTCTATTTGGGCAAGGACTCGGCCGCGCTGATGCTGGTGGCGCAAATCCGCGACGAGGCGCACCGTTTTGCGATCACCGGCATGCGGGCCCAGCGTGCCAAGGTCCGCATGGGCGGCAGCAAGATCGAAGAAATCCCCGGGATTGGCCCACGCAAACGCGCCAAGCTGCTGCAGCGCTTTGGCGGCGTGCGGGGTGTGGAAAGTGCCAGTGTGGAGGACTTGTTGGGGGTGGAAGGCATCTCGCGGGAGTTGGCCGAGGCCATTTACAACGCCTTGCACTGAGGTCGCAGCCGCCTGTCATCAGGCTGTTGGCTGAGCGTGCCACAATGATTACCATGTTTTTCACCATTCCCACCATCATGACCTGGACGCGCATCGTCGCGATCCCTTTGATCATTGGCGTGTACTACCTCGACAGTTTGACGATCGAGACGAAAAACTTGATCGCGACGGTGCTGTTTGTGTTGTTCGCTTTCACCGATTGGCTGGACGGTTTTCTGGCCCGCAAGCTCAACCAGACCTCGGCTTTTGGGGCCTTTTTGGACCCGGTGGCCGACAAGTTTTTGGTCTGCGCGGCCTTGCTGATGTTGGTGCAGATGGATCGGGTGAATGTGCTGGTGGCCCTCATCATCATTGGCCGCGAGATCGCCATCTCGTCTTTGCGCGAATGGATGGCGCAAATTGGTGCGGGCAAAAGTGTGGCCGTGCACATGGTGGGCAAACTGAAAACCACGGTGCAAATGGTGGCCATTCCCTTTTTGCTCTACAACGGCACGCTGTTTGGCGTGATCGATACCCGTGATTGGGGCGCCGTGCTGATTGTGGTGGCCGCCGTTTTGACGGTCTGGTCCATGGTGTATTACATGCAAAAGGCCTTGCCAGAGATTCGAGCCCGCGTGAAATGAGCGGGGGCCGTTCGTCTGACGCCTGGTTGAGGGCGATCCCTGCCGTGTTCGTGTTGATCTGGAGCACCGGCTTCATCGTCGCCCGCTTCGGTATGCCCCATGCCCCGCCTTTGTCTTTTTTGGCGCTGCGCTACGCCTTGTCCATCGCTTGCTTTTTGGCCTGGATTGTGTGGTCCAAGGTGGCTTGGCCTCAAACGCGAACGCAATGGCTGCATCTGTCCGTGACCGGTGTGCTGATGCATGCGGGTTATCTGGGCGGCGTGTGGGTGGCGGTCAAGGCCGGGATGGGCTCGGGCTTGTCGTCCTTGATTGTGGGTTTCCAACCGGTGTTGACGGCCATTTGGTTGGCCTACAGCTTGCGCGGCAGCGATCAGCCCGGCGTCTCGCGCCGCCAATGGCTGGGCCTCTTGCTGGGTTTTGTGGGGCTTCTGATGGTGGTTTGGCGCAAGTTGACGCTGGGCACGCCTCTCGATCAGGTCACGCCTGCCAACATGGCCTTTGCCTTGGCCGCCTTGCTCAGCATCACCGTGGGCACCCTCTACCAAAAGCGATTTGTCCAAGCCTGTGATGTGCGCTCGGCCAACACGGTGCAGTTGTTGGCCGCTCTGGTGGTGACCTTGCCGTTTACCTTGATGGAAACCGAAGCCATGCGCTGGAATGGCGAATTGGCGGGGGCCATGGCCTGGTCGGTATTGGGTTTGACCGTGGGCGGGAGTTCGCTGCTGTACATGTTGATTCAACGAGGCGCCGCAGCCTCGGTCACCAGCCTCATGTATTTGGTCCCACCCACCACGGCCATGATGGCCTGGCTGCTTTTTGGCGAAGCCATCACCTGGGCCACCCTGTTGGGCACCGCCTTGACGGCTGTGGGCGTGAGTTGGGTGGTTCGACCGTCCCGCAGGTGAAATCGATGCGTCGGCTTTGTTGCTAAGCTCTTGTTTTTAAGTCCTGTCCATTTTTTACAGATTCTGAAAGTACGCCCCATGAGCAAGCACCGCATCGCAGTCATTCCCGGAGATGGCATTGGCAAAGAAGTCATGCCCGAAGGCCTGCGCGTGATGGACGCTGCAGCCCGCAAATTTGGCATTGATCTGCAGTTTGACCACTTCGATTTTTCCAGCTGGGATTACTTTGAAAAGCACGGCCAGATGCTGCCCGACAACTGGAAAGACCAGATCGGTGGCCACGCTGTGGGCTGGCCTGAAAAAATCGCCGACCACGTCTCGCTGTGGGGCTCGTTGCTTTTGTTCCGCCGAGAGTTTGACCAGTACATCAACCTGCGTCCGGCGCGTCTGATGCCCGGCATCATTGCGCCGGTGGTGCGCCGTGATGGCAGCCCACGCCAGCCCGGTGAGATCGACATGTACATCGTGCGTGAAAACACCGAGGGCGAGTACTCGGCCGTGGGTGGCCGCATGTTCCCGGGCACCGAGCGCGAGATCGTGATGCAAGAGACCATCATGAGCCGCATTGGGGTGGACCGGGTGCTGAAGTTCGCCTTTGAATTGGCGCAGTCGCGCCCCAAAAAGCACCTGACCAGTGCCACCAAATCGAACGGCATTGCCATCACCATGCCCTACTGGGATGAGCGGGTGGCTGAGATGGCCAAAGGCTACCCGGGTATCAACGTGGACAAGTTCCACATCGACATCCTCACGGCCCATTTTGTGCAGCGCCCCGATTTCTTTGACGTGGTGGTGGCCAGCAATTTGTTTGGCGACATCCTGAGCGATCTGGGACCGGCCTGCACGGGCACCATTGGCATTGCGCCCAGTGCCAACCTCAACCCGGACCGCAAGTTCCCCTCGCTCTTTGAGCCGGTGCATGGTTCGGCACCAGACATTGCAGGGCGTGGCGTTGCCAACCCGATTGGCCAAATTTGGTGCGGCGCCATGATGCTCGAATTTCTGGGCCACAAAGACGCGCATGATGCCATCCTCGCCGCCATTGAAAAGGTGCTGGCAGCAGGTGCCGATGCACCGCGCACCCCCGATTTGGGGGGCAAAGCCTCCACGGCCGACGTGGGTCGGGCGATTGCGCAGGCGCTTTGAGCCAGGTGATGTAAAAACTCGCGTCGATTTTTTGCATGTACTACTTTCAAGGCTAGAATCAGCTGCCTTATGTGCAAGCCCGAATGCGATTGACAGACCCACAAGGTCTGGTTTTAATCAAGCTAGGCATTCAATGCCTGAACAAATTTCATCAACATGTCCATGCTGTTGACACCGACACCATTTTCAACGTCGGTCCTTCCGGCACCAACACCCAGAGGTTTTTTGTGAACAAAACAGAATTGATCGAACACATTGCCAAGAACGCTGATTTGTCCAAAGCGGCAGCCGGTCGCGCCCTTGAAGCCACCATTGGCGCTGTGCGCACCACCCTGAAAAAAGGTGGCACGGTTTCCCTGGTGGGTTTTGGCACATTTGCCGTGGGCAAGCGGGCTGCTCGCACAGGTCGTAACCCCCGTACGGGCGCTGCGATTAAAATCAAGAAAGCCAATGTGCCGAAGTTCCGTCCAGGCAAAGGCCTGAAAGACGCTTTGAACTGAAAACACATGTGAGAGGGCGCTTAGCTCAGTTGGTAGAGCGGCTCCTTTACACGGAGTAGGTCGGCGGTTCGAGACCGTCAGCGCCCACCACCTCTCAATCAAAGGCGAACCCCAGGTTCGCCTTTTTTATTGACAACCTGAGACTTCCGACATGTTTGACTCCATCCGCAACAATTCCAAAATCCTGATGGGTTTGCTGGTTTTGCTGATCATTCCCTCGTTTGTATTGTTTGGTGTGGATGGTTACAGCAACATGAGTGATCGCGGTGCCGTGGTCGCCAAAGTCGGCGACTTGGAAATCACCCAGCAAGAATGGGATGCGATGCACCAACAAGAAGTGGACCGCATTCGAGCTTCTGCGCCCAACTTGGACGCCAAGCTGCTGGGATCGGATGAGGCCCGCTACGCCAGCCTCGAGCGCATGGTCAATGACCGCTTGATCGCTGTGGCAGCAGAAAAGCAGTTGCTGGTCACCAGCGACCAGCGCTTGGCCAACTATCTGCAGCAAGACCCCTCGATCGCCAGCCTGCGCGGCCCCGACGGCAAGCTGGACATGGACCGTTACCGTCAACTCGCGGCCAGCCAGGGCATGACGCCTGAGATGTTCGAAGCGCGTGTGCGCCGTGACCTGTCCAACCAACAGGTCCTTGCCAGTTTGCAGGCTTCTGCCGTCGCCTCGCAGCGTCAAACCGACACCGCTTTGCAAGCCTATTTGCAGCGCCGCGAAATCCAGATCCAGCGCTTTGAGCCCGCTGCTTTTGCAGCCAAGGTTCAGGTCACAGATGCCGATTTGGAAAAGTTCTACCAAGCCCAGTCAGAGCGTTTCCGTTCGCCAGAGTCTGCTGATGTGGAATACCTGGTCCTTGATGCGGCCGCTTTGGCCAAAAATATCCAGTTGCCCGAGCAGGATGTAAAAACCTATTACGAGCAAAACCTGCAGCGCCTGGCTGGCCAAGAGCAGCGACGTGCTCGCCATATCCTGATCAATGCAGCCAAAGACGCGCCTGCAGCCGAGCGTGAAAAAGCCCGCGCCAAAGCCGAAGCCCTGCTGGCCGACGTGCGCAAAGACCCCAAGGCTTTCGCCGAGTTGGCCCGCAAAAATTCGGACGACCCAGGCTCGGCTGCCAATGGGGGCGACTTGGACTTTTTTGCCAAAGGGGCCATGGTCAAGTCATTTGAAGACGCCGCTTTCGCCCTGAAAAAAGGGGACATCAGCGCGGTGGTCGAGACCGAATTCGGTTTCCACATCATCCAGTTGACCGACATCAAGGCACCTTCAGCGCCCAGCTTTGATTCGATGCGGCCCCAGCTCGAAGCCGACTTGCGCGAGCAACAGGCCAAGCGTCAATTTGCGGAACTGGCGGAGACCTTCAGCAACAGCGTGTACGAGCAAGCCGACACCTTCAAGCCTGTGGCCGAAAAGCTCAAGCTCACCATCCAACAAGCGCAAGGCTTGGGCCGAGCCCCCACACCTGCAAAGGCAGGCGTGATGTCCAACCCCAAAGTCTTGGAAGCCTTGTTCTCTGAGGAATCGATCAGCAAGCGCCGCAACACGGCTGCCATTGAGTTGGGCAACAACACCCTGGTCTCTGCACGCATCGTCAACTACCGTGCAGCGGCTGTGCGACCCTTTGCCGATGTCAAAGAGTTGGTGCGCACCCAATTCATGCTGGAGCAAGCCCAAGCCTTGGCCAAGGCCGAAGGTCAGGCCCGCCTGAACGCCTGGAAAGCCCAGCCTGCCCAAGCCCAAGTGGGCAATGCGGTGGTGGTCTCGCGTGACCAAACACAGGGCCAGCCCCAGGCCGTGGTCGATGCAGCCCTTCGTGCAGACCCTTCAGCCATGCCAGCCCTGGTGGGTGTGGACTTGGGTGCACAAGGCTATGCGGTCGTGCGCGTGAACAAGTTGGTGCCACGCGAAGAGCCCAATGCGCAGCAGCAAGCCCAAAGCCGCGAGCAATTTGCCCGTTTGCTGGGCAACGCAGAAGCCGGAGCCTACTTGGCCCACCTGCGGTCCCAGTTCAAGGTGGAAATCAAGGTCAACAAACCCAAAGGCCGTGCAGCCTCATAATTCTCCCCAGGGCGGGAATTTGACCTGAACTTCGGGTTATAATTTTGGCTTCGCGGTGGCTGTAGCTCAGTTGGTAGAGTCCAGGATTGTGATTCCTGTTGTCGTGGGT
>JANQXJ010000083.1 GCA_030729445.1 Limnohabitans sp.
ACCCCAGCCGCTCACACGGCCCATGGCCTCAGGCCTCGCCAATTCAGGCAAAAAAGAGGCCGTGAGCGACTCGCCATAAGAAAAGAAAGTGTTGGAGAGCACCAGGATGAACAAGCCCAGTGCCACTTGCCCCGGCCCCACAAGCGACAGTGCCGCCGTACTGACCACACAGCCCGCAGTCACCCACATCAGCATGCGTTTTTTTCCGGCTACCCGGTCGGCCCAGGCGCCCAAGCCCGGCATGGTCAGCATCACGATCAGATACGACACACTCAGACCCGATGTCCAGGCCAGTGTGGCCCAGTTGGCCCCGTCGGCCACACCGCCCACAAAATAGGCAGCAAACACGGCCGTGATGACCACCGTGGAATAACCGGAATTGGCGAAGTCGTACATGGCCCAGCCAAAGACTTCGCGCAAACGCACACCCGGATTCAACGCAGAACGAATGCCTTGGGCGTTCATCGTGCGGGCCGATCAGTGCAGATGACGTGGGCGACGGCCACCGCCGCCATGGCCATTACCACCGCTTGGGCCACGAGGTGGCTTGCCAATGTCCAGTGAGCTCACGAGGCTGTCAAATCGCTGGCTGAACAGCTTGTCGATCTCGGTCACCACGCCCGACAACTCGGCCCCATCAAAATGGCGCTCCATCATGTTGACCACATCGTGCACCAGCAAATCGCGCTGGGCCTGCATGATGGCGCCCGGATCCGGCCCCACAAACAGCATCACAAAGTCGTCACGCGACTCGCCCCCGTGGGCCTCGTCCTCGTCGTCGAATTCGGTGTCATAAAAAGTCACCTCGATCGGAGTACCCGCCGCTGACAAGTCGTTGAGGTTCATGCACAGATCGTCCATGACCATGCGGAAATCCTCGTCGCCGCGCACGGTCCAACACATGTTCAGGCGCTGTGTGGTGGCGTCAAAACGGATGCCCGGCTCTTCTTCGTACAGGCTTACAGCGCCCTCCTGCAAAGAACGCGCTCCGGCGTAATGCCAAAGGGGCTTGAGCGCCTCCTGGATGGCCTTGATGTCGGTGCCGGGTTTGATCGGCACATCACCATGCACGTGAATCTCAAGCGGTGCGTTGTCGTGGTTCATGATGATGTTTTCCTAAATGGTGCCCCGGGCCGAAATCGAATCGGCACGCCCCTGTTACGGAAGCAACGGATTTTAAGTCCGGTGTGTCTACCAGTTTCACCACCGGGGCAGAGCGCTTATTGTGCCTTGATAACGCACTGTTTCTGCTTCAGTTGATCTGCAAATTCAGCATGGCCAGTGCAAACAGGGCCACCACCGTGAGGTAAGCCGCTGACCAGACCATGGTTCGCCATTTGGCTTTGTTGGTGACGTAGAAAAAAACATAGGCCACCCGCGCGGCGATGAAGAACAAGGCCAGCATATCCACAGTGGCCGGATCGACCCCGGTGAGCAAGGCCAAGATAACGCCCACCGCAAAAAACGGGAACGCCTCAAAACAGTTGGCTTGGGCCGCATTGGCCCGTGCCCGAAAACCGGTTTGACTGGCCAGCCAAGCCCGGGGGTCGCTGTTGTCATACCCCTTGAATCCCGATTTGGCGATGCCTGCACACACCACAGGCATGATGCCCGCCACCAACACAGCGCCATAAGAAATCAACATGCAGCTCTCCAGGATCAGCAACCCCACCTGCAATGGGTGGGCTAAGAAGCGAAAAAAAAAGCCACTGAGATCATCAGTGGCTCGGCACTGGCCCGGCAAAGGCCGGGCGCACCGGGTTCAACCGCCCTTTTTGGAGCGCTTGCCGGGGTTTTTCTTGCTGCGAGTCGCGACACCGCGCTCCAAGCTCACGCGCTGGCCACGGCCGCCTGTGCGCAAGGTCACGCCAGGCAATGCGGGCAATGGAGGAGTGAATTTACGATCTGCTTCGGTGACGATTTTGTTGCCCATCTGTGGCTCCGGATAAAAAATGCAAAACGATATTAAGCCACAAGAAAGGCCCTGTGGGCGCCCGCGGCCCCGTAAGGCAGAATGATTTTGCGAGGCAGGACCGCCCCAAAGGCCTGCTCCACCCCACTTTGGCCACCCCAGACCGAATGGGCCAAGTCCCCGATCACTCACGGCGAAGCGCTACGGCAAAACCTTTTTGCACCGCAGGCCGAGCCATCATGGCCTGGTACCAGCGCAACACATGGGGAAACTGTTGCAAATCCACCTGGTGGCGAGGATGCCGCCAGACCCAACCCAAAATGGCGAAGTCGGCGATCGACAAATCCCCCGCAAAATACGCGTGCTCCGCCAAGCGACGGTCCATCACGCCATACAAACGCAGGGTCTCGGCCATGAAGCGATCCAAACCGTAGCGTTTGTCGGCATCGTTGCTCAAGGCCGCATAGTGGTGCACTTGGCCCGGCGCCGGACCAAAGCCACCCACCTGGAACATCAACCACTCCAACGCCGCTACCCGAGCAGCACCTCGGGCGGGCAGAAATTTCCCGGTTTTCTCGGCCAAATAAATCAAGATGGCACCGGACTCGAACACCGTTTGCGTCTGGCCGTCTGGTCCCTCGGTGTCCAGCAATGCCGGGATCTTGTTGTTGGGACTGATTTTCAAAAAAGCCGGATCGAACTGCTCTTTTTGAGTGATGTCCACCACCTGCACCGCATAGTGCAGGCCCATCTCTTCCAGCGCCACGGTGATTTTTCGGGCATTGGGGGTATCAAAGGCAAAAAGGGTCAAAGCCATGAGGTGCGTCTCCTGTGGAATCCTGTGAGTTTAAGCATGAACAAGCGCTGTGCCAGCCCATTCGAGACCCTGTGCAGAACATGGGCGACCACTGCGCGACTGCTGCACTGCAAACGGCCACTTAAGATGTTCACTTTGACCCACAAGGCAGACCCATGAACCGTGTTTTGGCCCACACTGGCGCCCGCTACCCCATCTTGCAAGCCCCCATGGGCTGGATCGCTCGCAGCCCTTTGGCCATGGCCGTCTCGCGTGCGGGGGGGCTGGGCATCATCGAGACCTCATCCGGGGAGACGGCGAACTGCCAACGAGAAATCGCCGCCATGTTGGCCTCAGGACTGCCTTTTGGTGTGAATTTGCCCATCCGTTTTTTGAAAGACGATGCCATGCTGCGCTACGTCTGCGACTCGGGCATCCGCTTTGTCACCACCTCGGCGGGCAGCCCAGCCAAATTCGTGGCACCCTTGAAGGCGGCGGGCATCGCGGTTTACCACGCCGTGCCCACGCTGGAAGCCGCCCTCAAATGCGCTGAGGCTGGGGTCGATGGTCTGGTGGTGGAAGGCTCCGAAGGCGGGGGATTCAAGAACCCGGAAGAAGTCAGCACCTTGGTGCTGCTGCAGGCCATCCGCGAGAAAACCGATCTGCCCCTGATTGCGGCTGGCGGCATTGTGGACGGGCGCGGCATGGCGGCCGCCTTTGCCTTGGGCGCTGAAGCGGTTCAGATGGGTACCCGCTTTGTGGCCTGCGCCGAAAGCCCGGTGCACAGCCACTACAAACAAGCCATTGTGGATGCGCCCACCACAGGCACCTACATGCTCAACACCAAGTCCTCACCTTGCATCCGCGCACTCAAAGCGCCTTTCACACAAAGCCTGCACGAGGCGGGCCTGATGGGCCCCGATGCATTCCAGGGCATTCAAGACGTTTATTTCGGAGGCAACATGAACGCAGCCCCCGCCTTGGCAGGACAATCGGCGGGCTTGGTGCACGAGGTCCTGACGGCCGGACAGATCATCGACCAGACCGTGGCCGAGTTTCACCGCATCAGCGCACGCATGGGCCAACTGGCCCAAACCGCCAGCTTTGGCTGATCGCTTGTCCCCGACGTGAAGCCTCGACCACCCCATTTGCTCAAAAATCAGCCCATGAAAACATCTCACCCACTCAGCACCGCCGCCTTGTCCCTCTTGTTGCTGGCCGCATCACCCGCACAGGCCCAAAACACCGTCACGGCCGCCGCGGCCAAGGAGCCTGGCGCCCAGGTCACCGCCTCGGGCATGGTCTACCGCTCGCTCAAGGACGGCACCGGGGCCAGCCCCAAGGCCAGAGACACGGTCAGGGTCCACTACCGAGGCACCTTGCCAGACGGCAAGGAGTTCGACAGCTCCTACAAACGCAATGAGTCCATCGAGTTCCCCTTGAGCCGCGTGATTCCCTGCTGGACTGAAGGCGTGCAGCTGATGAAGGTGGGCGGCAAGGCCAAGCTCACTTGCCCGCCAGCCACCGCCTATGGCGACCGCGGCGCGGGGGGCGTGATTCCACCCAAAGCCACGTTGTTGTTCGAGGTCGAGTTGCTGGCCATCAACGGCAAGTGATCGGCAAACCATCGATTTTTCAAGCCTTCAGCCTCGGTACACACCATGAAACGCCAATCTGCCCGCATGGATGCGGTGGACAGCCCCATCATCCCCACCATTGCCAAGCTGGTGCGCGAGCATCCCGGCACCATCTCCTTGGGTCAAGGCGTTGTGAACTACGGCCCGCCACCACAAGCCGTGGCCGAGTTGCCAACCCTCATGGCCGATGCCCAGCTCAACAAGTACCAGGCCGTGGGTGGCATCGCCCCCTTGGTGGACCGCTTTCGGCAAAAACTGGCGGATGACAACCACATCCATTGCGGCACCGAGTCGATCGTCATGGTCACGGCGGGCAGCAACATGGCCTTTCTCAACAGCGTGCTGGCCGTGGCCGATCCGGGCGACGAATTCATCTTGCCCATGCCGTTTTACTTCAACCAGGAAATGGCGATCCGCATGTGCGGTTGCGTGCCTGTGCCCGTGCCCACACACAGCGACTGGAGCCTCGATGTCGACGCTCTGGCGGCCGCCATCACGCCCCGCACACGCGCCATCGTCACAGTCTCACCCAACAACCCCACCGGGGCCGTGTACAGCGAAGAAAGCTTGCGAGCGGTCAATGCCCTGTGTGCCCGCGCAGGCATCTACCACTTCAGCGACGAGGCCTACGAATACTTCACTTACGACGGTGTCCGGCACTTCTCACCCGCATCGATTCCGGGTGCACAAAACCACACCTTGTCGTTTTATTCCATGTCCAAAAACTTCGGCATGGCCAGCTGGCGCGTGGGCTATGTGGTCTTTCCGGCCGACCTGTTTGGGGCCATGAACAAGGTGCAAGACACCAACCTGATCTGCGCCCCGGTGGCCTCCCAATTACTGGCGCTGCAAGCCCTGCAGCTGGGCCGCGAATGGGTGCAACCCAAAGTGCAAGCTTTGGCCCAGGTGCGTGCACAGGTCAACCAAGCGCTGCAAGGCCTGGGTGATCTGGTCGAATTTCCGACAACCCAAGGCGCTTTTTATGTGCTGATGAAGCTGCCCGGCGTCTCTGACCCCATGGCTTTCAACCGCACCATGGTCGAAAAACACCGTGTGGCCACCCTGCCCGGTTTTGCCTTTGGCCTGAGCGACACGGCCAGTGCCAACTACCAACGCTTGTCCTATGGTGCGCTGGACGCCGCCACCGTGGCCGAAGGTGTGGCCCGCTATGTGGCAGCGGTCAAGGACTGGTACAAATCCTGACCTGAACACCGGTCACGCCACCCTCGTTTTTCACCCACCTAAGGCCTTGCCATGACCTCTCCCACCCTCGAAAGTTTCACCGCTCAGTCACTCGACGAAGGCTTTGATGAAATCATTGTGCGCGAGTGGACTGCCGACCTGAAACTCGACACCCACACCCACCCCTTTGATGTCAGCGCCTATGTGGCGCGTGGAGAATACTGGCTGACCCTGGGTGAAGAGGTGAAACACCTTCAGGCCGGTGACTTCTTTCGTCTGGCCCGAAATGTGCCGCATGCTGAGCTGTATGGGCCCGAAGGCGCCACCGTGTGGGTGGCTCGGGCCAACTGACACACTTGAACTCAAAGCGATTTCAGTGGCTGCGGCAAGGGCCGCCAAAAGGCCTGACCAACCAAAATGAAAATGCCCCCGACTGTTCAGTGCGGGGGCATTTTTGTTTGGAGGCGCGACCCAGAGTCGAACTGGGCTCGACGGATTTGCAATCCGTTGCATAACCGCTTTGCTATCGCGCCAAAACCAGGTTGGACGAACAAGTGGATCGGTTGATTCACAGGTCGCTGAAAGAAGGGTTCTCTTTCAAATGTCTGGAGCGGGAAACGAGGCTCGAACTCGCGACCTCAACCTTGGCAAGGTTGCGC
>JANQXJ010000084.1 GCA_030729445.1 Limnohabitans sp.
AACCCATGCCGCGCAAAAATTCCCTGAGCACCTCAGCAGCCAGCCCCATCGTGTCATCGGCCCACCTGGTCTCGCCCGACAGCGCGGAGATGAGCGAGTTCGAGTTTGGTCTCATCGTGGCGGGCAATGCTTTTCACCGCTGGATCATCCACTGCATGGCGGCGGCTGGCCTGAAAGATTTGACGCCCTTGGATGTGCTGGTGCTGCACCATGTCACGCACCGTGCCCGTGACAAGCGCTTGGCCGATATCTGTTTCATCATGAACATCGAAGACACGCATTTGGTGAATTACGCCCTGAAAAAGCTGCAAGGCCTGGGCGTGGTGCTGTCTCAAAAAAATGGCAAAGACGTGACCTATGCTGCCACCGAAGAAGGCCGGGCTTACGTGCAGCGTTACCGCGAAATCCGCGAGAGCTGCCTGATTGATGCGCTCAAAGCCGACGACGGACTGAACCGTGACATTGGCGAGTTGGCCCGATTGCTGCGTGTGCTCTCGGGCATGTACGACCAAGCGGCGCGTGCGGCGGCTTCTTTGTGAACTTGATTTTTGAATTTGATTGTTGAGTGACTTATGAGCGAATCCCACATCACACCCGCTGGCAAAAACCGTTGGCAGTTCTGGATCGACCGTGGCGGCACCTTCACCGACGTGGTGGGCAAGCGCCCAGATGGCAGTCTGGTCACGCACAAACTGCTTAGTGAAAATCCAGAGCAGTACCGTGATGCGGCGGTAGCTGGCATTCGGCATTTGCTGGGCTTGAAGCCCGGCGAGCCGGTCACACCCGAGCTGGTCGAGTGCGTGAAGATGGGCACCACGGTGGCCACCAACGCATTGCTGGAGCGCAAGGGCGAAGCCACGCTGCTGGTGACCACACAGGGTTTTGGTGATGCGCTGCGCATCGCTTACCAAAACCGCCCCCGTTTGTTTGACCGACAGATCGTGTTGCCGGAGTTGCTTTACAGCGCTGTGGTCGAGGCGCAGGAGCGCGTGGCGGTGGACGGCGAAGTTTTGCAGCCCTTGGATGAGGCGCATTTGCGCACCCAATTGGTGAACAGTTTTGCGCAAGGTGTGCGCTCGGTGGCCATCGTGTTCATGCACGGCTGGCGGCACACGGCGCACGAGCAGGCGGCAGCGCGCCTGGCGCGTGAAGTGGGCTTCACGCAGGTCAGTACTTCGCACCAGACCAGCCCAATGATGAAATTCGTCAGCCGGGGCGACACCACGGTGGTCGATGCGTATTTGTCACCGATTTTGGGTCGCTATGTGGATCAGGTGGCCAGCGAAATGCCGGGCGTGAAACTGATGTTCATGCAGTCTTCGGGTGGCCTCACAGACGCGCAGGTGTTTGCGGGCAAAGACGCGATTTTGAGCGGCCCGGCGGGTGGCATTGTGGGCATGGCCCGCACGGCGCAGTTGGCGGGTCACGATAAGGTGATTGGTTTTGACATGGGCGGCACGTCCACCGATGTGTCGCACTTTGCCGGGCAGTTCGAGCGCGAGTTTGAAACCCAGGTGGCGGGTGTGCGCATGCGTGCGCCCATGATGAGCATCCACACCGTGGCGGCGGGCGGCGGCTCGCTGCTGGCTTATGACGGTGCGCGTTTCAGGGTCGGCCCGCAAAGCGCGGGGGCCAACCCCGGTCCGGCCAGTTACCGCCGGGGTGGTCCGCTGGCCGTGACCGATGCGAACGTGATGGTGGGCAAGGTACAGCCGCAGTTTTTCCCTTCGGTGTTCGGGTCGGAGGCGAACCAGCCGCTGGACGCGGTGGTGGTGCGCGGGCATTTTGCAAAACTGGCCGCGCAAACTGGCCGCGCTGCCGAAGACGTGGCGCATGGCTTCATCCAGATCGCGGTGCAGCAGATGGCCAATGCCATCAAGAAAATCTCGGTGGCGCGGGGCTACGATGTGACGCGCTACACCTTGCAGTGCTTTGGTGGCGCGGGCGGGCAGCATGCGTGTCTGGTGGCCGATGCCTTGGGCATGTCGCAGGTGCTGGTGCACCCGCTGGCGGGTGTGTTGTCGGCTTATGGCATGGGCCTGGCGGACCAGAACGTCATGCGCGAGGAATCGGTGGAGCGACGACTGGACGCTGCGGCCATGCCCTTGATGGCCGAGCGTTTAAAGGCTTTGGGCGAGACCACGCGCCAAGCTTTGCTGGCGCAAATGGGTGCAGAGGCCTCAAGTGTCGACCGCATCGAGCTGCGCCAACGCGTGCATTTGCGCTACGAGGGCACCGATTCGGCGTTGGTCGTGCCCTGGGGCGATTTGGCCCAATTGGTGGCCGGTTTTGAGACGGCGTACCGCCAGCGCTTTGCCTTCTTGATGCAGGGCAAGGCGCTGATGGTCGAAGCGGTGTCGGTCGAGGCTGTGCTGCCCGGTGATGCACCCGAAGAGGCTGTTCATACGCTTCACCCCGAGCGCGAAGTGCCACGCCGCGACACGGTGCGTGTGTACGCCGCCAACGCGCAAGGTGTGGCCGAGTGGCAAGATGCCGCCCTGGTGGTGCGCGAAGACATGCGCCCTGGCGATGTGATCGATGGCCCGGCCATCATTGCCGAGAAAAACGCCACCACGGTGGTAGAGCCCGGCTGGCAGGCACGGTTGACGGCTTTGGACCATTTGCTGCTGGTGCGCGTGCAAGCACGCGCGGTGCAGCACGCCGCAGGCACACAGGCCGACCCGGTGCTGCTGGAGGTGTTCAACAACCTGTTCATGAACATCGCTGAGCAAATGGGTTTGCAGCTGCAAAACACTGCTTATTCGGTCAACATCAAGGAACGCCTTGACTTTTCGTGTGCGCTGTTCAGCGCCGAGGGGCATTTGATTGCCAACGCGCCGCACATGCCCGTGCACCTGGGCTCCATGGGCGAGAGCATCCAGACCGTGATCCAAGAAAACAAAGGGCGCATGCAGCCGGGCGATGTGTTTGTGCTGAATGACCCTTACCACGGCGGCACGCATTTGCCCGACATCACCGTCATCACCCCGGTCTATTTAGACGGTCACAAAGATCCTGTGTTTTATGTCGGCTCACGCGGTCACCACGCCGATGTGGGCGGCTTGACGCCGGGCTCCATGCCGCCGTTTTCCACGCGCATCGAAGAAGAGGGCGTGCAGATCAACAACGTCAAGCTGGTCGAGGCGGGCCATCTGCGCGAGGCAGAGATGGTGGCGCTGCTGCAAAGCGGCGAATACCCCTCGCGTAACCCGGCGCAAAACATGGCCGACTTGAAGGCGCAGATTGCCGCCAATGAAAAAGGCGTGCAAGAGCTGCGCCGCATGGTGGACCAGTTTGGTCTGGACGTGGTTCAAGCCTACATGCGCCATGTGCAGGACAACGCCGAAGAGTCGGTGCGGCGTGTCATCACGCGCTTGAAAGACGGTGCCTTCACCTTGCCGCTGGACAACGGGGCGCAGATCCAGGTGGCGGTGCGTGTGAACGCCGCAGAGCGCACGGCAGAGATCGACTTCACCGGCACCAGCGCTCAGCTGTCCAACAACTTCAACGCGCCGCGTGCGGTGTGCATGGCGGCGGTGCTGTACGTGTTCCGCAGCTTGGTGGATGACGACATTCCGCTGAATGCGGGGTGCCTCAAGCCACTCAAGGTCATCATTCCTCAGGGCTCTATGCTCAACCCCAATCCGCCTGCTTCGGTGGTGGCGGGTAATGTGGAAACCTCGACCTGCATCACCAACGCGCTGTTTGGCGCTTTGGGCGTGATGGCAGGTAGCCAGCCCACCATGAACAACTTCACCTTTGGCAATGCGCGGGTGCAGTACTACGAAACCATCTCAGGCGGCAGCGGTGCGGGCGGGCGCTTTGACACGCAAGGCGTTTTGGTGGGTGGTTTTGACGGCACTTCGGTCGTGCAAACCCACATGACCAACTCACGCCTCACGGACCCTGAGGTGCTGGAATTCCGCTTTCCGGTGCGGCTGGAGAGTTACGCCATCCGCCAGGGATCAGGTGGTGCGGGGCGCTGGCATGGCGGCGACGGCGGTGTGCGGCGTGTTCGCTTTCTCGAGCCAATGACAGCGGGTATCTTGTCGAACGGGCGTGTGCATCCGGCCTTTGGCATGGCAGGTGGGCACGGTGGCCTGCCGGGCATCAACCGGGTGGTGCGCAGCGATGGCCGTGTCGAGGAATTGGCGCACATCGGCCAAGTTGAGATGCAGGTGGGTGATGTGTTCGAGATTTACACGCCCGGTGGTGGTGGCTTTGGGCAAGACTGAGGCCATGTTTCGGGCAGTCCCGTCTGCCCGAAACAGGGTGATGCTGGATCAGTTCTTGGCGGGGGGCGCTTTGCCTGCAGCGGCATCGGCGCTCTTGGGGGCAGCTTTGACGCCGTCCTTGGGAGCATCTTTGTTTTTACCTGCCCCATCCTTGGCGGAGTCTGCCGCTTTGGCTGGTTTTTTATCGGCCGCTTTGCCAGAGTAAGCACTGCCTTGCACCCGCACACCTTGCTCAGACAAGCTGCTGGCTTTTTGAGGTCCCAGCCCCTTGACACGGCTGGTCGCGTCTTCCCAGTCCTTGAAGGGCGCTTTTTTGCGCTCGTTCATCAGCGCCTTGGTCAGCACCGGCCCAACGCCTTTCAGGGCATCGAGCTCCACTTCACTGGCTTTGTTCAGATCAATTTGCTGAGCCCAGGTCAATCCCGCGAATCCAATGGTCAGCAACACACTTGTGATTTTCTTCCACATGACAACGCTCCTCTGGTTGACTGCAAAAATGTGCAGTGAGGTCCATTGTGGGAAGGTGCGTTGGGCTTGCGAAGTGGTTTAAAACTTATTTTGAAACAAAATGTATTAATAATTGATCTGCAAGTTCAAGATCAAGCGGCTTGGTGTTCCAGCTTTCGACCTGCAATCAAAGCGGTGAAGAAGCCATTGAACCATTGCATGTTCACGGGTTTTGCCATGAATATGGTGCCTTCGGGCAAGCCGCCTCGGGCCGTGATTTCTTCTTGTGACAAGGCTGAGATCACCAAACAGGTCATGCGCTGAAATTGGGCCGAGTGCTTGAGGGTACGCAGCAGCTCAAACCCATCCACACCGGGCATGTTCAGGTCGGCAATCAGCACATCCGGCTGGATGCTGGCCATGTCAATCAGCGCCTCCAGGCCCGAGGACATGGCGGTGCAGTCCACAGGCATTTCACAGCGGTTGCAGAAGTCCCGCACCATGTCTCGGGTCACGGGATCGTCCTCGACCAGCAAAACCCGCAATCTGTACTCACGGGTTTCGCTGGGACTCATCAGCATGTTGTGCTTTTTTTGATAGTCCCGAATCGAGGGCATGGAGATGCGGCGGTGGCCGCCTTGTGTTTTCCAAGCTTGGAGTTCGTTTTTTTCAACCAAAGTCTGGATGGTACCCACCGACAAGCCCAGCAATTTGGCTGCGTAGGTGGTGCCACAATAGTCTTCGGGTGTGTCGGGTGTGGGATGTGTTTGCATGTCTTTATTTTAGTGATAAAAATGCCAAATGGCTTAAAAGGAATACTTTTTTACCTTTATTGAAACATCTTGAAACAAATTTCGCCGACGGATCCACGAATCCCACCGTCCTCGTGCACAGGAGCGGTCCCGTCCGCGACAAATGCAAGGCCCCAGCCAGTGAAGTGCACCCTTAATATGAAGGGCAACAACAGGAGACCTTTCGATGTCCGCACACGATGCTGTTTGGCCTGCTCGCTTGCCCGCCAAGATCACCGCACCTGCCACTTCTTTGTGGATGAACTTGGCCATCAGTGCCATGCGGTACCCCGACAAAGCTGCATTGGTGTTCATGGGCCGTGTTTGGACCTACCGCGAATTGATGGACAGTGCGGAGCATCTGGCCGGGCAACTCCAAGCCATGGGCGTGCACGCTGGGGACCGCGTTGTGCTGGACATGCAAAACTGCCCTCAGCTGGTGATCACGCACTTTGCCATTTTGCGCATCGACGCCGTCGTTGTGCCGGTCAACCCAATGAACAGGGCCGAGGAGCTCAAACACTACATCACCGACCCGGACACCCGTGTGGCTGTGACCACGGGCGACTTGGCCCCAGAGTTGGCGCAGGCCAGCGAGGCCTTGCCCCCCGAGCAGCGGCTCAAAAATTTGGTGGTGACGCAATTCACCGACGTGTTTGACCCACAGGCCGT
>JANQXJ010000085.1 GCA_030729445.1 Limnohabitans sp.
GCTTTGGGTAATGCGTTTGCATCGGCGATGGCGACTTTGTCCGGCGCTGCGGCTGGCGTTGTGCTCGGAGCAGCAGCACTGGGCTTGGTGACGGCTTTGCGTTTTCCCAAACTGCGGACCGCTCTTGCAGCGGCCAAGGCGGCAGGGTCAGAGACATCGACCTCATTGGATGAATCGGCGTTTTCAACGGCCGATTCAAGGCTCTCATCGCGCTGTTCGTCACTGCCTTCGACTTGGCCTTCGAGTTCGTCCTTGTCGTGACCCTCCTCCTGAGCTTCGTCAAGGCCCGTCTGAACGGGGTCAAGCCTGTCAGGACTCGAATCAGGGACTGCCAGCTTGTTCTCGTTTTCTTCAGCCTGGCCCTTGAGGTCAAGCTCTTCATCCGTTTCGTCGTCCAAATCACCAAGCTGGTCTCGTTGCTTGGGCTTTTTGTCATCTCGCGCATTGCGGTCCGACAACTTGGGGGCCGTATCGTCCTGTGCGCCTGCTTCGGCGACGGACTCGGATGGGGTTTTGTTCGTGCCGTCGTTTGCCTGCTCGTCAGCACTTTGCTGATTCTGGCCGTTGGCCGTCTCGACCGCTGCCGCCTCCTCTTGTTTTGCCTGCAGATCCGTCTGTTTTTCTTTCTGTTTGTCGGGTGCCTGATTGTCTGAGCCTGAGGCCGGCGGCTTGTCTTCACCCGAGGACTGCGCCGAGGTCTCTGGTGGGTCCTTCTCTTCGCTGCCCGACTCACTGGCCGTACTGCCTGAAGAGTCATGCGAACCATCTGCAGCATCTGCACCTTTAGCAGCATCTGCACCATCTGAACCACTTGCACCATCCGCACCCGATGCGCCAGCCTCAGCCTTGTCCGTGTCTTCCGAGGAGGATGCTGCAATGGCTTTGTCTTGTTCAGCCTGCTCTTGAGCTGCTTTGGCAGCGGCCGAGTTGCGCGCCAAAGGCTCTCCCCCATGCTTGACGACTTCCGCATCCACGATCGCCTCAGCGGCCTGGATGTCGGCCTGAGCCGCTTCGGTTTGCGCTTGCGCAGACAGGACATCAGCAGCGGCTGCGTTGATCAGGGCCTGACCCTGGTCGCGGTATCCCTCGACTTCGGTCAAGGTCTGCGCACATTGCTCGCCCATGCCCGCTTGCGCCTCTTGCACAGCGGCCTTCAGCCCAGCCATCTCGGCGGCCAGACCAGCCAATCCTGCCTTGAGTTCGTCGTTGACCGACTCGGCCTCACTGGCTGCATCGTTCATCGGCCTCGCTCTGTAGCGTGTCCAGTGCATCCGTTGCGCCTTGCAAGCTGGCATTGGCATCGGACTCGGCGCTTTGGGCGTCAGTGGCCACTTGCTCAGCTTCGACTTTGCAAGCTTCAAGCTCGTCGTCAAGCGGCTGGGTGGCCCCCTCCAAAGTGCTCATGCTGGCGGCATCTTCTTCGGCACTGGCATGCAAGTCATCACCTGCTTGGGTGAGTTGTTCTTGCTCGAATTGGGCTTGGTCGGCTACGCCCTGTGCTGCGTCAGTCGGCCCTTGCAAAGCCGCTGTGGTTTCGTCGCGCAAGGTCTGCACCTGGGTTTCAAAACCACTCACGTCGACGCCAGCGTTCTCGGCCATGCCGCGCGCTTTTTGCAGCAACTGCTGGGCAACAGGCGGCAGGCTCCCCAATTGCTGATCCACTTGCGTCAGCGCTTGTTGCAAGCCCTCGTTGAGCCGGGTGTTTTGAGCTTCAATGCAGCTGAGCGCTTTGTCCACCATGCCTTCAGCGTTTTGCAGTGCGATCTCGATCTTGGCTTCGGCTTGGTCCAGCACTTCGTCCAATGCCGCACGGGCTTTGTCCAACGCGGCATTGACCTGCACCAACAGTTGGTCGAGCATTTCACGCAAGCGTATGCCAGGCACTTGAATTTGTTCGCGCAAGCTGGCCAGGTGAGCGTCCAGTTCTTCAAGTTTGACCTGCATGGCATCAGCAGGCGGTGTGAGCCGGTTTTTAGCCTGATCGATCAGTTCGTGCGCCTGTCCGCCGACTTGGTCAATTTTGTCGCGCACCGGCTGCAAAGTCTGGTTCTTCAGGCTCAGCACTTTGTCGTGCAAAAGCTGGATTTTTTCCTTGGGCGCCGCCTTGGCCAAAAAATCGTCCCGCACCGCGACCACTTGGTCAATCAGCGCCTCAGGCTTGGGCTTGATGGACGCCACCGCAGCATGCAGTTTTTTGGAAATTTCAACCAATTTTTCCTGAGCGGTCACCAGCGCAGACTGCAACTGAACGAGCAGCTCAACCAGTTTGTCAATGGCCAACTGGATTTGGGCAATGACTTGATCGAGCACATCGCGCAGCTGACCCACCACCGTCAATGATTGGTCGAGCAAGCCGTCAGCGGTCTTGCCGGCGGTTTTCAAGGTTGCGCGGGCAGTGGCAATGGTGGCCTGGATGGTCGGCAGGCTGGATTTCACCCCCATGAACAACACCCGAGCCGCCATCAAAGGGGGCGCACGCATCATGTAACGGGTGCAGATGGTAATGGCTTCGTCGCAAAGGCTACCCGCTTGGTTCAGCTCAGCGCTGGCGCCAGCCAAGGTCTGGTCGCCACGGATCACAAAATCGGCAATCTTGGCCTTGATCTCATGGATCAAGGCTTCGGCCGCATCGATTTGCTCTGTCACCACGCCAAAGCGCTCGGGCAGCGCGGCCAACTGCGCCTTGATGCCATCGATCTCTTGGCTCAGCTCCGTGATGGCTTGGCCAAAGCCACCCAACGCATGGTCCACGCCGGCCACAGCTTGGTCTAGCGTATCCAAAATATCCCGCACCACCTGGCGCACTTGGTCGATCAGAGCATCAATGTTGCCTATCAACCCGTCAACGATGTCGCCAACGGCCAAAATTTGGAGGGCCACGCCGTCCATGGCGTCCTCGACCTTGGCAATGGGAATATTCAATGCCTGCGCCAGCTCGTCCACATTGCCGTGAAAGCCGTCGATTTGCGCTTGCAGGGCTTGCAGCTCGGCCGTCAACGCCGCGACGGCATCCACCAGCCTTTGCTGGATGGGGCGAAGCAGGTCAAACAATTCGGTCACCATGGCGGTGATGTCATCCGCCAGTTTTTGCACCATGTCAGCCAAGCCATCGCTCATGGAACTGAGCTGGATCTGGACTGCATCGGCTTCACTGCGAATACCCTGGCTGATTTCGCTGATGCCTTCACGTGCTTTGACCCCGGCCGTCTGCGCCAGGGCGCGCAAATCGTTCAGAATTTGCTCGCGCTGGGCCGGAGAAATCACCTTGGCCGGGTTTTGCAGCGCCATCAAACTGCTTTGCAGCGGCTGCAGCTCGCCAGCCAACCCCATCAAACGCGGCTGCACCGATTGGGCCCGCTCAGACAAAGCTTGAACACGGTCCAGCAAAGCGTTGACGCCCGGCATCACACTCGACAAATCAGGTTGCAAATCGACCAGCCGCTGCGGCAAGGCGGCCACCGCACCAGCCACACCCTTCAAGTCCCCCGCAACCCCGCCCAGACTTTTGCCGGCGTCCACCAAGCGCCCACCCGCCGTGGCCAGTTGCCCAGGGATGGCCTGCAGATCGCTTTGAAGACTGCTCAGCGCCGGCGCCAGATCACCGGCAATGGCACGCGGATCCAGAGGTGTGGCCAAATCTGCCAATTCGCGGGTGATCTGGGCAAACTCCTCGCCCATTTGCAACACGGTTTTTTGCCCTTGCGCCAATGCGTCCGTTAGCCCGGTGCTCAGCACCTCACTGGCCTGACTGGCAGCCGCTGCCACTTGGGCCGCGCCTTCTGTCAGGGCATGGTGGGCGGTATCTACGAACTTCAAGGCGCGCTCATCAAAGCTTGTCCAAGATGGAAGTCACGTCGGCGCTGGTGCTGTCCATGGCGGTCTTCACATCGGGCACTTTGCTGGGTGCTGGGGCCATGGAGCCCGATGCCCCTTGGACACTGCCCAGTGTGGCGCTGATCTGTTCTAAGGACTGCTGCACCTCGGGCAAGACCTCAGCGCCCTCGATTTGTACGTCTTCCAGCACGTCCAACAGCGGCGGCAACTGAGGCACCACGGGAACATCGGTGAGTTCAGGCATACCGGCCAGTGCCGAGGATGCGGCGGCACTTGGGGGAGCTGACAGTCGGCCCAATGGCAATCCGCCAGTAGACGCCACAACAGGCCTCTCCAGCTTTGCAAGCCGGGCATCAATCCGCCCCAGCACATCCATCAACCGCACGAACTGGTCTTGGTCCATAGATTGAGCGCCTTTTATCAAAAATTGATGACAAAAACATGTAAATCAATAATCGCATTCGAATATCATGAATTTATCAAAATAGTTGATATTGTTGCTATTGTTGATATATTACACCTGCACCCTTCGGTGACTCACAAATGCTGACCCATTTTTAATGGAACAGTGTCTATGCGCTTTAACTCAGGAGTTTGATATGTCTGACAGTCTGCAAAAATGGGTAGGGCGTAACCGTCCCCCGCGTGTACAAATTACATATGACGTAGAAATCGGTGACGCAGTCGAAAAAAAGGAATTGCCACTGGTTGTCGGCATCATGGCTGACCTCAGCGGTCAGCCTTTGTTGCCCCCAGCCAAGATGAAGGATCGCCGTTTCGTTGAAATCGACCGTGATAATTTCAACGAAATCATGGGCAAAATCGCCCCCCGCCTGGACATTTCAGTGCCCGATACTTTCAAAGGCGAAGGCAATCTAAAGATCGAACTCAATTTCACAGAGTTTGAACATTTCCACCCAGAAGCGATCGTCACGCAAGTTCCTCGCCTGGCCCGCTTGCTCGAAGCCCGCCAACAACTGCGCGATCTGCTCGGCAAACTTGACGGTAATGACGAGCTCGACGCCTTGCTTGGCAACATTGTTCAAAACACTGAAGAGTTGAAAGCCCTACGCGGCGCCGACTCCGCTACGGCAGAAGCCGCGCCCGCAGCCGAGTAAGCCCAGTGCTGCTCAAGCTTCCACCCAACATCAGGTAAAAAACAATGGCCACCAAACAAAAATCTGACGCCGCTGCAGGCGCCACCACCACGACCGACGACATCAGCTTGCTCGACCGCATTGTTCAAGAAGGCAAGATGGCTGTTGAGCCTTCGCAGGATCAATACGCCAAGAAATTGCTGGGTCAGTTCGCGACCCAAATCTTGGACGAGGGCATGAAAACCAGCCCCGACAAGGGCGTGGTCGCCATGATCAACGAACGCGTTGCTGAAATCGACAAGATCCTCACCGACCAGCTCAACGCGATCATGCACGATCAGCAGTTCCAGGCTCTGGAAGCTTCTTGGCGCGGGCTACATGATATGGTTTTCGGCACCGAAACCGGTACCCGCCTGAAACTGCGTTTGCTTAACGTCAGCAAGAAAGATCTGCTCAAAGACCTTGAAACGGCCGTTGATCACGACATGAGCGCGCTGTTCAAGAAAGTTTACGAAGAAGAGTACGGCACCTTTGGTGGCAACCCCTTCTCGCTGCTCATCGGTGACTACCAATTCGGCCGTCACCCACAAGACCAGGCCCTCTTGCAGCGTCTGTCCAAGGTGGCTTCAGCATCTCACGCGCCTTTCATTGCTGCCGCTGCGCCTGCCATGTTCGACATGAAGTCCTTCACCGAACTGGGGGTTCCACGCGACTTGTCCAAGATTTTTGAAAGCGCTGAGCTGGCGACCTGGCGCGGCTTCCGTGAAAGCGAAGATTCGCGTTATGTTGCGCTGGTATTGCCCAGCTACGCAGCTCGACTGCCCTACGGCGCCAAGACTATTCCTGTCGAAGGCTTTAACTTCGAAGAAGACGTGGACGGCACCGACCACAGCAAGTACCTCTGGGCGAACTCGGCATACCAACTGGGTCTGCGCATCACCGGCGCATTTGCCAATTACGGCTGGACCACTGCGATCCGCGGCGTAGAAGGTGGCGGCAAGGTCGAAGCCTTGACAGCCCACGCCTTCAAAACCGACGAAGGCGATGTTCTGCTCAAGTGCCCCACTGAAGTGAGCATCACTGACCGCCGCGAAAAAGAACTCAACGATCTGGGTTTTATCTCCATCGTCAACTCCAAGGGTTCGGACTTCGCTGCCTTCT
>JANQXJ010000086.1:0-9706 GCA_030729445.1 Limnohabitans sp.
GCGCCCGTGCTCAAAGAGAGATTGGCAGGCACCGAAGTCTTTCTGCCAACACGCTGGTTAACCGAGACCGACACCACGCTCCAATGGGGCGGCGTGACGGTGCAGGTGGTTCACCGGGGCGGCGGGCACACGCCTGGCGACAGCATGGTCTGGTTGCCGCAAAGCGGTGTGGTGTTTACCGGCGATGTGGTCTATGTGGACCGCATTTTGGGCCTGCATCCGGTCAGCAAAACCAAGACCTGGGTTCAGTCCTTTGCCGCACTGCAAGCGCTTAAGCCCCAAGTGGTGGTGCCCGGCCATGGCCGCGTGACCACCTTGGCGCAAGCCCAAAAGGACACCGGGGCCTTGCTCACCGCTTTGAGGGGGCACATGGGCAAAGCCGTGGATGTGGGCACCGACATTGGCGCGGCCGTCAAAAGCTTCGATGCAGCACCTTTTAAGCACCTGCAGCATGTGGATGTCTGGCTGCCCCAGCTGGCCAACCGCACTTACCTGGAAATGGAAATGGAGTAAACCGTGGCCCAAGTTCCCAACCAATCCGAAATCGCCCTGCTCAAGCAGCATGAGTTGCCCATGACTTTTGCAACACGCAGACAGCTGACACTGGGCTTGGGCCTGGGTGCCTTGTGGCCTTGGGCCAGCGTACAAGCCCAAACCCCCTCCGAAGCCGCCCTGGAAGCCATGGCACCTGCCATGCCGCGAGTGGGCGCCGTTTTGAAAGTGCCGTCTATCCGTTTGCTCACGGGCCAAGACTTTCAACACGAACGCCAGCCTTTGCTGCTGTATTGGTGGTCAAGCACCTGCCCATTTTGTGCTTTGCAAAGCCCCAGCATGCAGGCCTTGTGGCAGTCGCAAAAAAGTCGGGGCCTGCGCATGCTGGCCTTGTCCATCGACAAAAAGCCCGAGGACGCTCAGGCTTACCTGAAAAAGCGGGGGTACACCTTCCCGGCAGCTTGGGCCAGCCCCGAATGGCGCAAACAATTCCCCAAGCCCAAAGGCTTGCCCATCACGCTCTTGATGAACAGCCAGCACCAAGTGCTGCTGGCTGAAAAGGGCCAAATGTTCGCCGAGGACGTCGAGGCCATCCCTCGCTTGCTCTGAACAATTGGCCCTCTGGCTTTACAGCCCGATCACACCACCATCTTTGCGGGTGATCACGATGGTGGCCGAACGTGGGCGGCCTTGTGGACCATAACCCGCATTGCCTGGCCACATGCTTTGGGGCGCCGCGCCCGAAGCCAATGGCTTGGACAATTCACCTGGGTGCTGGATGTTGACAAACAAGGTGCGGCCATCAGCGGTCTCAGTGATGCCCGTGACTTCTGCACCTTGGGGTGCCACCAGGAAACGGCGCAGCTTGGCTTCGCCCAATGCAGCGCCCACAAAAGTCTCTTGCGTGCCGCTTTGCTCAGTACCACCCACCACCATTTTGTTTTTCACCGTGACTTTGCCGCCGTCGCCCACTTGGCCCGGAATGGCGGCCAGCATCATGCAGTTGGTCTCGTCGGTGAAAGCGCCGTCGTCGGTCTGGATCCAGCAAATGCCGGTGGCTTTGCTGAACCACAGGCCGTCTGGCGAAGAAAACGAATTCTTGGCGGTCAGGCCCGACAGGTTGGCATCGCCCGAGTCTTCTTCAGCGCCGAACAAGAAAATGTCCCACGCAAAGGTCTTGGCCGCGGCTTGGCTGCCGGCTTCCTTGAAGCGGATGATGTGGCCGTTGGGGTTGCCTGCGCCTTTTTTGCCGTCCATGTCCGTGTAAGCACGGGGGTTGGCCGGATCGACTTTGGCAGGTGTGCGATTGGATGCGCTGTTGTTGGTCAACGCGAAGTAAATTTCACCGTTGCGGTGGTTGACAGCACCCCACTCTGGACGGTCCATCTTGGTCGCACCCACGGCGTCTGCTGCAAAGCGGGCATTGACATACACATCGCCCTGGTTGGCGAACTTGTAGGCGCTGTTATTGGCGATGCGCGGATCAGCGATCGTCAGCTCCAGCCACTCACCTTGGCCCGTGGCGTTGAAGCGTGCTGCGTACAGCTTGCCCTCACTCAGGTACTTGTCACCGGCCACCAATCCACCACCCACGTCGCGGGGGTCCCACACCGCTGTGCTCACGAACTTGTAGATGTATTCGTTGCGCGAGTCGCAGCCCATGTAAAACGCCAAAGGCTCGCCTGCCTTGGGCACACCACAAACGGCCGCTTCGTGCGCAAAGCGGCCCATGGCCACGCGCTTGGCGGGTGTGGAGTTGGGTGACAAGGGATCGATTTCGACGTTGAAGCCAAAAGTGTTGGCTTCGTTGCGGAAGTCTTTTTCTGCGTTGGCGCCAGTGGCCGCCAAGTTCCAACGGGCAAAACGGTCGTCAGTGGCCGATACGGTGTGCCAGCCTTGGCTGGCAGCTTTCTTGACACCAGCCGCAGGTGCGGCAGCAGCGACACCATAGCGCTTGCGCGAAGCCACTTCTTTGGCTGGCAATGCAGCGCCATTGGCCGTGGCCTGGAAGTAATAAGCCCAGTTTTCTTCGCAGCCTAAATACGTGCCCCATGGCGTTCTGCCATGGCCGCAGTTGTTCAATGTGCCACGCGCCATGGCGCCTGCAGTGTCCCAGCGGGTGACCATGAAGCTGCGGATCGCATTGATGTCGGCGCGGGGGCCGCTGATGCGCACGGGGGTTTGTGCAGTGATGCGGCGGTTCAGCGGCGAGTCTTGCTTGATGCGCCAGCCTTGGGGCGTCTTGACGATCTCGACCACTGAAACACCGTGGTGGTTGATTTCTTTGAGCACTTCCAACTCAGGGCGAGTACCCAAGTCCCAGTTGCCGAATTGAGAAAACTTTTTGCCAGCCTTGCCGTTGGACGTTTGACCGTTGGGGTGCATGAAATGGGCGTCGGCCGAGCTCTCGTGGTTCACACACAGCACAGCGCGACCGGTTTCCTTTTCGGAATAGCGGCCGTTGGCATCGATGTAATAGATGTCCATGCCGTCGTGGTGATCGCCCACGCGGCGCGACCAGTCGTCCGCTTCTGTGCCTTTGTTCGAGTAGGCAGCAAGAGCCGAATCGAGTGCATCGCCTGTGGCGTGCAAGACACTGTATTGGTAGCCGGGCGGCAGCATCACGTTGTCGAGCAAGCTCTTTTCAACAGAGGGAAAACCCAGCGCCTTGGGCGCAGCAGCCATGCCCGAAGTCAAGGTGGCGCAACCGGGCAGCATGGCCAGGCCAGCCAATCCCAAGCCACCGCGCAACAAACCGCGGCGCATGGGGTTTTGCAGGGACTGGCTCAGGACGTCCTGGAAATGGGGGTTGTTTGAGGTGTTGTGAATGGGGTCGAGGTCGTGGTGTGACATGGCTTGCATCCATTAAATGACGGTTGAGGACAGTTCGAATCATGGTCAAAGGGTGTGACTGCTGTGTGACACCACATAAAAAACAGTGCTGTTGGAATTTCATTTTTTTGACACACTGACGTGTAGAAATCAAACTTGTTCCGTACAAGAGGTGATGCGCATGTCGATTGAGCATTCATTTTTTTCGCGATTTGCCATGGCGCTTGGCGTGATGCATTTTTTAGCGGCTTGTGCCGGTTCAGGCCTTCAAGCGGTCTCTTCTGTGGCGTTGAGTCCCTCACCTTTACCTCTGTCGGGCTCCATCGTTCTCAAGCCCCCAGTTTTGTCATTCAATGACACCGGATTGAGCGTCAGCGATGGTGTCACGCGCAACGGTTTGTGGGAGGTTGAAAGTGCAGACATGGGCTGGGAGTTTTCATTGGACCGCGGCATCAGCTGGACACGCGGCACCGGTTCATTCTTTGAGGTCAAGGACGATGGCGCCAAGGTGATTTGGGTGCGTGCACGCGATGACGCAGGCAACACCTCCGAAATCGTCAGGGTCAACTGTGTTTTGGACACCATCGCGCCTGCTGCATTCTTGATTTCACATCAGCGCAACGGTATGACCAACATCCTGAATTTCTCAGGCATCGAGCCGGAGGCACACTGGGAATACGCGCTGGACCCCCAAGGGACGTGGATGCCTGGCAAGGGGACTGGCTTGGCTATTTTCGGTAACGGTTTTAACAGGGTCTGGCTGCGTCAGGTAGATCTGGCGGGCAACACCTCTGCACCCCAGGCCTTTGATTTGAAACATCCCTCCATGGCGTTCCTAAAAGCATCCAACAATCCCTTGCAACCTAGTGATTTGGCTCAGGGTCAGCAAACCCTCTTGATTCATGGTGTGGTGGCACACGGTGATGCCGACTTTGTGCGTTGGGACATTGCCAAAGACCAGCGACTGTTGTCGGTCAAGTGGGTACACCATGACGCGAAAACCGCGACCGCCTTTTACGCTTTGCAACCCAGCGGAGTGTTCGATGCTGGATCAGATGTGTCGCGTATGCTGGTTCATGGCCGAGCAGGTGCCAGCAATTTGGGACGCAATTTATTGGCAAATTTGCCCAAGTCAAAACTTGGCGAGGGACCCATGACACTCATGCTTGAGCAAAGCGCTAAAGAGCCTACAAGTTACATGATCGAGGTCATTCTGACGTCAGCCGATGATTGATCCGGCCCGTCGTAGTTGAAACCTAGACGAAACTTTTGTGATCCCGGCATTGTTTTGTCATCCTTGCTTTGCTTTTGTCATCCTTGATTTGCTCTTGTCATCCTTGATTTGCTCTTGTCATCCCGGGCGAAGACCCGGGATCCAGTGCGCACCACAGCCCTTTGCCAAGACCGACAGCATGCACTGGATCCCGGCTCAAGGCCGGGATGACAAAAACAATCCTGGTGCAAAAAAGCCCGGGATGACAAAAACAACGCCGGGGTAACGATGGCTCTTGCCGTTCGATCTCCAAGATGAGTCTCTCAGTTCAAAAATGAAGCCTCTCAGGCCGAGTGGCAGCAGCAAGGAGGCTGACTGTCCTTGTTTGTCATCCAACTGACATACAAGCACGTGACAATTCGACAGTCATTGAATTACAGAAGAGGTTTTCCCATGAAAGTCGGCATCAACGGAATGGGCCGCATCGGCCGCTTGGCCTTGCGTGCAGCCATGGGCGCTGCCGAGCGCCAGTCAGACGACCCCCGCGCAGGCAACCGCCTGGAGGTGGTGCACCTGAACGAACTCAAAGGCGGTGCAGCGGCCACGGCGCATTTGCTGGCTTTTGACAGCGTGCAGGGCAAGTGGCGCGAACGCATTGAGGCGGAAGGCGACAGCCAAATTCGCATCGGTGACCGCACCTTGGGCTTTTCCTCTCACGCCAATCCAGCAGACATCCCATGGGGCGAGATGGGGGTGGACTTGGTGCTGGAATGCACGGGCAAATTTTTGACGCCCGAGGCGATTCAAGGCCACCTGGACCGGGGCGCCAAGCGCGTGATCGTGGCCGCACCCGTCAAGGTGGGCGATGTGCTGAACATCGTGGTGGGCATCAACCACACGCTGTACAACCCGGCCAAAGACCGCATCGTCACGGCCGCATCCTGCACCACCAACTGCTTGGCCCCGGTGGTCAAAGTGGTGCACGAGGCCATTGGCATCAAGCACGGCCAGATCACCACCATCCACGACCCGACCAACACCAACTTGGTGGTGGACGCGCCGCACAAAGACCTGCGCCGCGCCCGCAGCGCCATGGTCAGCCTGGCCCCCACCACCACCGGCAGCGCCACGGCGATTGCCTTGATTTACCCCGAACTCAAGGGCAAGCTCAACGGCCACGCCGTGCGAGCCCCGGTGCTCAATGCATCGCTGACCGACTGTGTGTTCGAGATGAAGCGCGAGACCAGCGCCGAAGAGGTCAACGCCTTGTTTGCAGCAGCTGCAACAGGCCCTTTGGCGGGCATCTTGGGGTACGAAGAGCGCCCCTTGGTGAGTGCCGACTACGCTCGCGACACGCGCAGCAGCATTGTCGACGCGTTGTCTACATTGGTGACCGACGGCACATTGCTCAAGGTCTACGCTTGGTACGACAACGAAATGGGCTACGCCTGCCGCATGGTCGACCTGGCCTGCCACATGAACGACGTCGGCATCTGAGATGAATGCCGCTGAACGCCACTACGGCATCGTCACCGCGGCGTATTGGGGCTTCACCCTGACCGACGGCGCTTTGCGCATGTTGGTGCTGCTGCACTTTTACAAGCTCGGTTACTCGCCCTTCACGCTGGCCTTTTTATTCTTGCTCTATGAGGGTGCGGGCGTTTTGGCCAACCTGATTGGCGGCTGGCTGGCCACGCGCTTTGGCATTGCCCGCATGCTCACGGTGGGCTTGGTCACACAAATCATCGGCTTTGGTTTGCTCTCGGCCCTGCAGCCGGAGTGGACAGCGGCGATGTCGGTGGCTTGGGTGGTGTTGGCGCAAGGCGTGTGTGGTGTGGCCAAAGACCTGACCAAGACAGCCAGCAAATCGGCCATCAAGATCACGCAGGCGCAAGCCAAAGACCAAGGCAATGGGCAACTGTTCAAGTGGGTGGCCTGGTTCACCGGCAGCAAAAACGCCATGAAAGGCTTCGGCTTTTTTCTGGGTGGTTTGCTGCTCGAGACGCTGGGTTTTCAAGGCTCGCTGTGGGCCATGTCGGGTCTTCTTGCCTTGGTGCTGGTCGGCGTGGTGACGAGCTTGCCGCCCATGATGGGCAAGAGCAAGCCTTCCGGCTCGGCAAAAGAGCTTTTTGCCAAAAACCCGGGCATCAATGCGCTGGCGGCGGCACGTGTGGCTTTGTTTGGGGCGCGAGATGTTTGGTTTGTGGTGGGCGTGCCGGTGTTCCTCTACTCGGTGGGCTGGACCTTCACCATGGTGGGTGGCTTTTTGGCGGCTTGGACCATCGGTTATGGCCTGGTGCAAGCGCTGGCGCCACAGATCGTACGCCGCAGCGCCGATGGCTTGAGCCGCGAGGTGCCAGCTGCGCGTTGGTGGTCGGCGGTGCTCACGCTCATTCCACTGGGCATTGCCGCGGCCATGTATTGGCAAGCGCCGCAGCTGCAGTGGTGGGTGGTCGGGGGCCTGAGTTTGTTCGGCTTTGCTTTTGCCATCAATTCGTCGGTGCACAGTTATTTGGTGCTGGCCTATGCGGGCTCTGAAAAAGCGGCTGAAGACGTGGGCTTTTATTACGCGGCCAATGCGCTGGGCCGCTTCATGGGCACGCTGCTGTCGGGCCTGCTCTACCAATGGGGCGGTTTGATGTATGCGCTCTTGGGCTCGGCTTTGATGCTGCTTTTGTGCTGGCTGGCCACACTGCGTTTGCCCATGGGTTTGCTCACCCACACACCCGAAGGAAAGGCCAAGCCATGAACCCCGTTTCATTGTTCAGTGTCATGGACGAGGACGTGGCCGTCAAGGCCTTGGCGGCTTTGGCACAAAGCTCGCGCCTGAAGGTGTTTCGCGCCATCGTGGGCGCGGGGCCTGAGGGCATTCAGCCCGGCCAATTGTCTGCGGCGCTCGACATTCCGGCCAATACGCTGTCGTTCCACCTCAAAGAACTGCACCACGCGGCCTTGGTCAGTGTGCAGCGCGAAGGTCGTTTTTTGCGCTACCGCGCCGACCTGGGCGCGATGCAAAGCCTGATGGACTTTTTGACCGCCCACTGCTGCCAAGGTGTGCCCTGCGGCGACGCACTCAATCTGGCTTGCGAGCCAGGCCGCTGCTGAGCCGCGACAAAACCAAGACAGCTTTCAGGCGGTGCGGCGATTCCAAACTGCGGGCCCTGTCATTCAGATTTCACAAACCCGTCACATAATCAACACTTTGCCCGTCCGCCCTCGCCCCCACGCCATGCAAACCCATTCCCTCTACGCCGCCATCGATCTGGGCTCTAACAGTTTTCGCCTCGAAATTGGGCAGATGGATGCAGGCCAGTTGCGGCGCGTGGAGTACATCAAAGAGACCGTGCGCCAAGGCAATGGCTTAGACAGTGAGCGCAACCTGAGTGAAGACGCCATGGCCCGCGGCTGGGAGTGCTTGGCCCGATTTGGCGAACGGATAGCCGGTTTCGAGCCCCATCAAGTGCGGGCCGTGGCCACCCAAACCCTGCGCGAAGCCCGCAACCGAGAAGTATTTCTGGCCAAAGCCAAACAAATTTTGGGCTTTCCGATCGAGGTGATTGCCGGACGTGAGGAAGCACGTTTGATTTATTTGGGTGTATCCCATCTGCTGCCTCAGTCGGACGAACGTCGTCTCGTCGTGGACATCGGTGGGCGCTCGACCGAGATGATCTTGGGCCAACACGAAACCGCCAATACACTGGAGTCATACCGTGTCGGCAGCGTGGGTTGGTCCATGAAATATTTCCCTGATGGCTTATGGACGCCGCAAGCCTTCAAGGCCGCCGAGATTGGTGCCCTGGCCGTGCTCGACGAGGCCCACATCCTGTTCAATCGCCAACACTGGGACACCTGTTATGGCTCTTCTGGCACGGTGGGCGCGGTGTCCGACGTTTTGACACAAGCCGGATGGCCCGAAGGGCGTGTCACGCGTGATGGCTTGAATTGGCTCAAGGAGCGCTTGCTCAAAGCACAAAAACCCGACAATCTTCGGCTAGATGGCGTCAAGGAAGAACGTAAACCGGTGATCGGGGGCGGCTTGGCCGTGCTGCAAGCGGTGTTTGATCTGCTACAGATCGATGAAATGCATGCCGCCCAAGGGGCCTTACGGCACGGTGCACTGTACGATCTGATTGACCGCGAAACACCCCAAGATGTCCGCTCCTCCATGGTCAGCTGGTTGGCCCAACGCTTTGGCACCGATGAACTGCAGGCCGATCGGGTCTCACGCACGGCTCAAGGTTTGCTGGAGGCCATGATCGCATCGGAACGAAATGTTGTCATTCAGAGCGATCGCCAACGCCATTTGCAAAAATTGCATTGGGCATGCCAACTGCACGAAGCTGGCATGCGCATCTCACACAGTGACTACCATAAGCATGGCGCCTACATATTGGACAACACTGACTTGCCTGGCTTCACCCTGAACGAACTGCACCGCCTTAGCCAGCTGGTCCTGGGCCACAGAGGCAAACTTCGCAAGCTCGAAGCAGAACTGCAAAACACCCACTTTGTCCAACAGCTCATGGCACTGCGTTTAGCGGTCATTTTGTGCCATGCACGGCGAGATCCGGACTTGTCGGGTCTGCACATTCAATGTGATCCAGACAGACGTGTGGCCAGCCTGAAGATGGACAGCGATTGGGCGGAACTCTGGCCGCAATCAGCCCATTTGCTGCGTGAAGAGAAGAACGCTTGGCAAAAAACCGATTGGATCTTTCAAGTGACGGTGAACTGAATTTCCCTGATTTTTAGACGTCATATCTTGCCCCTGGAAAATCAACGGTATAAACTGTATGCACCGTTAATTTTTTGAAAGTTGATTTTCCATGAACGATACAGCCATCCCTTCAGCGACCAGCATTGACGCTTCGGCCCCTGCAAAAACCGATCAATCTGCAGCCAAACCCGCTGCAAAGGCAGCCACAAAGGCAGCGCCCGTTACCAAGGCTCCCGTGAAAGCACGTAGTCAAAGCGCCAAATCAGCGCCTAAAAGCAAAACGGTGAAAGCTACTGGAACGGCAGTCAAAGCCCCTGCAACACCCGCTAAAGCCAAGACGCCCCCGGCCAAAGCTGTCCAAACCAAAACTTTGGACAAGAAAAAATCGCCTGCTCCTGCCAAGGTCGTCAAAGAGAAAAAAGTCAAAGTCGTGCGTGACAGCTTCACGTTGC
>JANQXJ010000086.1:9806-26540 GCA_030729445.1 Limnohabitans sp.
GCCAAGGTCGTCAAAGAGAAAAAAGTCAAAGTCGTGCGTGACAGCTTCACGTTGCCCAAGACCGAGCTGCTGCAGATCAACGACATGAAAAAACGCGCCATGGCGCTGGGTGTAGAAGTCAAGAAGAGCGAGCTCATCCGCGCGGGGCTACAGGCTTTGGCGGGCATGGCCGACACAGCTTTCAAGAAAGCCATGTCCAATGTGCCCACCATCAAAACCGGTCGACCTGCCAAAGACTGAATTGACTGCCGTTCGCGCAGCTCACAAGCGCTCGGGGCAGGTCACGGCCAGCAGCACGGTTTGCGCCTGAGCTTCGCGGACGCGGTGGCGCAACCACCACACCGCGCCTTTGCGGATGGCGCATGCCGGCTCAGGCATGCCCAACAATTTCGCCACCAAACCGCCCAATGCCGGTTGGTGCCCCACCAGCAAGACCGGATAACGTGCTTCTGGCCAACCTGAGGTTTCGAGCACGTCTTCCACACTGGCGCCTGGGGACAGTGCATCACGGACTTTGTACTTTCGATTCAGGGCCCGCACAGTTTGCTCTGCCCGAATGGCTGGACTGCTGAGCACCCGGGTGCCTTGGGGCAGCTGGGCATCAAGCCAAGCAGCCATGCGTTCAGCCTGTTTGCGACCCCGTGGCGTCAAGGCACGTTGCAGGTCGTCCTCGCCGGGCTCAGCTTCATGGGCTTCAGCATGCCGCCAAATGATCAAGTCCATGGTGCTCACTTCCGCGCGGGTGTTGCGTCATAGCGCTGCATCAGCGCTTGCTGAGCACCCGGCCCTGGTACCGTCAGTCCTACGCGATGGTACTGGCCATCTGGCGCAAGATCCCAAGCATCACGGCCATCGTGCAGGTAAGCAATCAGGCATTCATCAATGATGCGCTGGCGCAGCAGCGGATCGGTCACAGGCCAAGCCAGTTCGATGCGGCGTGTCATGTTGCGGCTCATCCAGTCTGCACTCGACAGATACAAGGACTCAACTTGGTCAGCGCAAAAATAGAACACACGAGAGTGCTCCAAAAAGCGCCCAATCACCGAGCGCACCCGAATGTTGTCGCTCACCCCTGCCACTGCGGCAGGCAGTACACAAGCCCCACGAACGATCAAATCAATCTTGGCGCCTTTTTGCCCTGCCGCCAACAAGGCTTGCACCAATGGGATGTCGGTCAACGCATTCATCTTGATGACGATGCGACCAGGAGCGCCTCGCGCGGCGGCGTTGCCCACAGCCTCAATGAGGGTCATCATCTGGGCGTGCAAATGAAATGGTGCGACCAACAAACGCTTCATTTTGGGCAAGCGGCTTTGACTGGCCAGGTGACCAAACAACTGGTCCATGTCACTGGTGATTTCAGGATCGGCTGTGAGGTAGCTGATGTCGGTGTACAAAGCGGCAGTGCGGCGGTTGTAGTTGCCTGTGGACAAATGGCCATATCGTCGTAACACACGGCCCTCACGGCGTGTGACCAGCAGCATTTTGGCGTGTGTTTTCAGACCAACGATGCCGTAGACCACTTGTGCGCCGATCGCTTCGAGTTGTTCGGCCCAGTTGATGTTGGCCTCTTCGTCAAAACGGGCTTTGAGTTCCACCACGGCTGTGACTTCCTTGCCACGGCGCACCGCCTCGCGCAGCAAATCCATCATGGTGGTGTCGCTGCCTGCACGGTAAATGGTTTGTTTGATGGCCAGTACATTCGGATCCATCACGGCTTCGCGCAAAAAAGCCAAGACGCCATCAAAGGTTTCAAAGGGCTGGTGGATCACCACGTCGCCTTCTTTGAGCCGGTTGAACACCGAGCCGTGTTGTGGCAGTTGAACCGGAAAGCTGGCTTTGAAGGGCGGAAAAAGCAACTCCGGCGCAGGCACCAGATCGATAAGTTGCATCAGACGCACCAGGTTCACTGGGCCATTGACCCGGAACACGGACGCTTCGGGCAGTCGAAACTCTTTGCGTAAAAACTCAGCCAAACGGGGCGCACAGTTGGACGACACTTCCAGACGCACCGCTTGACCATAATTGCGGTGCTGCAGCCCTTGGCGAAGGGCCATGCGCAAATTCGCGATCTCGTCTTCGTCAACCGCCAGATCAGAATGGCGCGTGACCCTGAATTGCGAAAACTGACCGACTTCACGACCGGGGAACAATTCGGCCAAGTGGGCACGTATCACGCTGGACAAAAGCACAAAAGCCTTGGTGCCTTCACAAACCCGATCCGGCAAAGCAATCACACGAGGCAACACACGCGGCACCTTGACGATCGCGATTTCATTGGCACGGCCAAAAGCATCTTTGCCCGACAACTGCACGATGAAGTTGAGTGATTTGTTGGCCACCCTGGGGAAAGGGTGCGCCGGGTCTAAGCCCACAGGCACCAACAAGGGTTGGACCTCTCGTTGGAAAAAACTGCGCACCCATCGGCGCTGCTCAGCATTGCGCTCGCCGTGCGACAACAAGCGGTAGCCTTGGCGCTGCAAAGTGGGCAGTAAATCGTCGTTGTACAGCGCGTATTGCCGCGCCACCATGGCGTTGGTTTTGTCGGCAATGGCCTCCAAACTGTTGTTGGTGTATTGGCCGGACTTGATTTCTTGCAAGCTGCCCATCACGTGCGGCTCAGCCCGCACCTCAAAAAACTCATCCAGGTTAGACGACACGATGCACAAATAGCGCAAGCGCTCGAGAACGGGGACTTCGGGTCGGTGTGCCCAATCGAGCACCCGCTCGTTGAACGCCAAAATACTCAGGTCACGGTCCAATAGCTCAGATGAGGACCCTGCCGTTGTGTTTTGTGAAAGTGTGGTGGCCATCGCGCATCAAGAAGTTGAATAAGACCATTTTAGGAAAGTACCAAGTCAGTTCAATGACAATTTCGTGAATGCCCAAGCTGTTTTTAACTCAGCCTCGGAAGCCCATGATCCCAAAACGAATCAGCTGAAATTCATGCGGTGACCGTTTGTGCAGGCAAGGCATTGATGACCACCGCCTGAGCACCCCAGTGGATGATTTCCAAACGACCATCGGCGTGCTCCACCAAAGCGGTTCGGCTCTCGACCCAATCGCCATCGTTGCAGTACAAGGTACCGTTCACATCACGGATTTCGGCATGGTGAATGTGACCACACACCACCCCATCAAAGCCTTGGCGCTTGGCCTCTTGCGCCACAGCCACCTCAAAGTCACTGATGAAATTGACCGCTTTTTTGACTTTGAGTTTGAGGTAGGCCGATAAGGACCAATAACCCAGTCCCAGCCGAGCCCTGTAGCTGTTCAGGTGGCGGTTGATCCGCAACGTCAGCTCATACAGCCAATCGCCGACATAGGCCAACCACTTGGCATATTGAATCACGCCATCAAAATGGTCTCCGTGCACCACCCACAACTTGAGGCCTTGGGCTGTGGTGTGGACGGTGTCATGCAACACCTCGACACCTCCAAAGGCATGGCCTACAAAATGCCGCGCGAACTCGTCGTGGTTGCCGGGCACATAAATGACCCGACAGCCTTTACGCGCTCGGCGTAACAACTTTTGCACCACGTCGTTGTGGCTCTGCGGCCAGAACCATCGCCTGCGCAATTGCCATCCGTCCACGATATCGCCAACCAAATACAACACATCGCTGGGGTGATGCTTCAGGAAATCAAGCAGGGCTTCGGCCTGAAAGCCCGGCGTGCCAATGTGCAGGTCTGAAATGAAAACAGCCCGCAGTCTGGGGCGATCTGCGGGCGTGTTGTCGTCGTCATGCTCATCGAGACCAGGTGTCAGCTGACCCACCTGTGGCGGCAGATCGGGTAAGCCTTGATGCGAAGCGTTGTCAACGCCGACGAAAGAGGTTTTAAAAAGCACACTCGCTGGCGATGGGTGTACGGCTGATTTCATGTGGCCCCCGTGGAAAAATGCTTGCGGTAGCGCTGGGGCAGATCGGCCGTGCGCATCATCATGGGCAGATCTGCGGTGTTGAAATCCGGGTCCCAAGCCGGTGCGCCCAGTACTTTGGCACCCAAACGCAAATAACCTTTGATGAGCGCTGGTGGTTCGATGGGCAAACCATGGTCCAGCTCCTCCACGGGCAGGGGCAAGCGGGGACGGACATGAAACTGGATATCGGCCAAATGGGTTTGACGCAGCTGGTGCCAAATGCTGGCGGCCACATCACCCGTGACCAGACCGTTGTGCAGCATGGGAATGCTGGCGCAGCCGATCATGGTGTCCAAGCGGTTGCGGTCCATGAATTCGAACAAAGCACCCCACAATGCCATGATGACCCCGCCATGGCGGTGATCTGCATGAACGCAGCTGCGTCCCAACTCCACCATGCGGCCACGCATATCGCGCAAGCGGGTCAAGTCAAATTCGGTGTCACTGTAAGTGCTGCCGACCCGCTTGGCTTGGGCCGGTGTGAGCACACGGTAGGTGCCAATCACTTGTTGCGAAGCACTGTCGCGGACCAAAAGGTGCTCGCAATAATCATCAAACAAATCAATGTCGTGACCCGGCACGGTTTTGGGCAAGCGTGCGCCCAATTCTGTGGCAAAAACCTGATGCCTCAGGCGCTGCGCCTCGCGAACTTCGTCGAGATGCTGCGCCCAGCTGACTTCAATGGTGCTTTGCACGCGACGAGGCAAAAATTCCAAATGGGTGCCAGCGGACCCCGGATGAAGCGACCCCCTGGGCAGTTGAACTGGAGACAATGCAAAGGTGGGGTTGGGTAACTCTTTCATGGCTTCAGCTCCTTTGTTTTCTTGTGCTGAATGGTCACGCGTTCACGTGTCAAAGCCATGTCTTTTTTGTTAAATTTGAGTGACTCGCTCGCGAGAAACCTGAAGCATCAACTGCATCAGATGGTCCAGTGCATCTTGGCGTGTGTCTTCAAACCAACCCGACTTTTTCCCCAGATCGTCCCAAACGCGCAGTTTGACAGCATCGGCAAAAAACGGCTCTGCTTCAAAAGCCGCGCATTCATCTGGCTGCATGATTCCGCCTTGCAACTGCAGGCTTCGAACCGAATCTGGGGAAAGCTTGCGGGCATAGGTCTCTCGGGTGCTGACCAAATAACGTTTGGCCTGCACGTGCAAACGCACAGGCTCTGATACTGCAGGACCAAAGATGGGAAACAGCACCTCTGCCCCGATACGTTCGTGCAGATCGTCGTGCCCCAGAAGGGTTGGTGTTCCCTCCAGATCACCCCACAGATGCCCCACATCGTGCAGCCAACTGGCCAGCTGCAAGGCCGCAGGCGCACCTGACTTTTCAGCCAAACGCCCGCATTGCCAAGCGTGCATCAGTTGTGTCACCGACTCACCCGCATAGACCAGGTCACCGCCTTGCTGGTAAAGGGCCAAAAGGGTGTTCAACATTTTTTGCATGACCAAAATGTAGGTTGGAATCATGTCCAAAATATGAAAAACCAGCGCATGACCCCATCGCTCCACACCCGACCTTCATCGAAGCGTCATGGTCAATTTGTATGATGCAAGGCATGACCTCTAGCGACTCGGTGACCCTCTTTTGGGCATGGCACGAATGAAAGACCTGCTATCAATTCGGGCATGCCTCCTGCCTCGCAGAGGATTTATGGCGGGCCCGGCCCTGAATCTGTGTTTCAACCATGTACGCTGGTTTGAATCCTGAACGCGCATTTTGGTCTCGGTTGAGTGTCCAGGAAAAAGCTTGGCTGGCGGACCTATTGACCGCCCACCCAACACGCCCCTCGGGTGGCGCAGCCTGGTCTTGTGATGGAGTGGACATGGGCTGGGTGTCGACCCAACGCGCACAAGAGATGGTGGCTTTGTTGCCAGGGTGCACCCTCAATCGAGGCCGCTTGCAATGGCAAACGGCCGCAGACCACCCTTTGCAACGCAGCCAGACACTGCAGGCTTTTTTGGAGCAACAAGCGGCCCACGGGCGACTCACCGGTTGGCGTGGTGAGTTTTTTGCGTGGTGGCCTGACACACCCGCCTGGCCACCGGCTTTGGATGTGCCTCCATTTTTGTGTGTGGAACGCGCCGGGTTCAGACACCTGGGCCTGATGAGCCATGCGGTACACATCCATGGCTTTTTACCGCAAGGGGAGCTGTGGTGCGGCCGCCGCTCTGACCACAAAGCCACCGACCCCGGCCTGCTGGACAACCTGGCCGCCGGGGGCTTGACGGCCGGAGAAGCCCCTTTGACAACGGCTGTGCGTGAATTGGCCGAAGAGGCCAGCTTGCACTTGAGCGATCCAAGCCGCCTGCGAGAGGCCGGGGTGATCCGCACCCAAAGACTTGAGCCTCAGGGCTGGCATGACGAACAACTGCTGGTTTACACCTTGCACATGACTGAGCAGGAGACGCCCATCAACGCCGATGGTGAGGTTAAGGAATTTTTGTGCCTGAGCCCGGGCGAGGTGGTCTCGCGCATGCAATCGGGGCAATTCACCGTGGATGCTTGCGCCTCATTGGCCCAAAGTTTGGCCTGGCTCATGACCGACTCAAGCCGGCACAGACCGGGTCCAGAAGCGCCTTGATTTGGGTGAGATGACTGGCAAGGAAGTGACGCCATGGGGCCATGGTTTGGGTTAAGGTTGATCTTTTTAACATCAACCACGGACAAGACCATGATCCTCGAACTCGCCGACATCCGCATCCAGCCTGGCCAGCAGGCCGCTTTTGAACAAGCCATCGAGCTGGGCCTGAACACCGTGGCCTCCAAGGCCAAGGGCTTTCGAGGGGCCAAGGTCAACCGCTGCATTGAATCCCCTGAACGCTTTGTGCTGCAGATTTTCTGGGATACCTTGGAAGACCACACGGTGGGCTTTCGTCAGTCACCGCTGTTCACCGAATGGCGTGCCATCGTGGGCCCCTTCTTTGCCGCGCCTCCGCATGTGGAGCACTTCGAGCTGACCTACACCTCGGCCTGAGCCAAGTCAGCGGCCATCTGAAGGCCTGCATCAACTGCTTTGATGGCCTTTGACCAGAAGCGAGAGCAAATGCACAAACTGGCTTTGCTCTTGCGGCGTCAGCGGGCTCAGGATTTTTTCTTGCACCCGGGCCACATCGGACTGGATGTCGGCCAAGGCTTGCACACCTTGCGGGGTGACCACCAGCAGCTTGCGTCTGCGGTCGGTCGGATCGGCCTCGCGCACCACCCAACCCTTGGCCTCCAGCCGCCCAATCACCGAGCCTGAAGTCGCCGGGTCAAAGGCCACCCGTTTGGCCAGGCTCACCTGGTCGATGCCGGGGCTGTCCAGTAAGGCGTTCAAGATGGCAAATTGAACGGGCGTGATGTCGGCACTGGCCAATTGCTCAGCAAAAATGGCCACAGCAATTTGCTGGGCCCGGCGTATCAGGTGACCCGGTGTGGTTTGCAGGTCGATGCTTTTGATCATGTGCGTGACGTGTTGCGGGGATGGCGCAGGTGCCCGAGCTCAAACATTCCGATTAACATCTGATTTTCAATTCTTGAGAAAGCGACCCATGAGTTTTGTATTTTCACCCATGCCTGTGGTCTCGGTGCCTGTGCTCGGCCAACCCGAACGATTTCCGGTGCACCGCGTTTACTGCGTGGGTCGCAATTACGAGGAACATGCCAAGGAAATGGGCTTCACCGGTCGCGAGCCGCCGTTCTTCTTCCTCAAACCTGCCGACAGCCTGGTGGTGGTCGACGCTGGCCAGACCGGTGTCATGCCCTACCCCAGCCTGACCCAAAACCTGCACCATGAGATTGAACTCGTGGTGGCCATCGGCTTGGGTGGGCGAAATATCCAAGCCGCCGATGCGGCCAAGCACATCTATGGTTATGCGGTAGGCCTGGACATGACGCGCCGCGACCTGCAAAACGAGATGAAAAAACAAGGCCGCCCCTGGTGCATCGGCAAGGCCTTCGACTACTCAGCGCCTATTGGCCCGATCACACCCATCGCACAAGCCGGTGACGTGAACAACGCCGAAATCAGCCTGCAAGTCAACGGTGCGGACCGCCAGCGCAGCAACGTGGCCAAACTCATCTGGAGCGTGGCCGAAACCATCGAACACCTCTCAGCAGCGTGGGAGCTGCAGCCCGGTGACCTGATTTACACAGGCACCCCCGAAGGCGTGGCGGCCGTGGTGGCGGGTGACTCTTTGGTGGGTCAGGTGGCGGGACTGGGCCGCCTGGAAATCAAAATCACCTGAATCGGGGCTTGAGTGAGCGCTGTTTTAGGGCATGCACCAACGGCGTTTTCCCCATGAATAAAAATGCAAACAACTCAATAACAAAAGGGTTTACCCCAGTAAAAAAACAAAAAAGTTGCAACATAATGCATTTTTAATCCCTTTGAACCACCCCAACGGCCTTGGGGTGATCGAATTGGCGGTGTTGATTTAATTAACCGACCGAACGGTTGGTTTATGATGATTTCTTTTAACCCTGTTGGAGACAAACCAGTGAAAAAATTCCTGCAACAAACGGCCTTGGCCGCAGGCCTGATGGCCGTTGGTTTTGGCGTCCATGCCCAAACCATCACTTTGAAAGTGCACCACTTTTTGGGGCCACAGTCCATCCAGCACACCACCATGCTGGGCGACTGGTGCAAAAACATCGCCAAAGACTCCAACAACCGCCTGCAGTGCCAGATCTTCCCAGCCATGCAGTTGGGCGGCACCCCACCGCAGCTGTATGACCAAGCCAAAGACGGCGTGGCCGATGTGGTCTGGACCGTGGCCGGTTACTCGGCTGGCCGTTTTGCCAAGACCCAAGTGTTTGAGCTGCCCTTCACCATGACCAATGCCGCCGCCACCAGCCGCGCCGCTTGGGACTTCGTGCAAAAACACGCCATGGACGAGCACAAGGACGTGAAACTGCTGGCGGTGCATGTGCATGGCCCAGGCGTGATCTTCACCCGCGACAAGCCCATCACCAAGATGGAAGACTTCAAGGGCATGAAAATGCGTGCACCCACGGCCAACGTTACCAAGATGTTGGCCAAAATGGGCGCAACCCCCGTGGGCATGCCCGTTCCTGCGGTCTCTGAGGCTTTGTCCAAAGGCGTGATCGATGGCGCGGTGATTCCTTACGAAGTGGCCCCAGGCCTGAAGGTGCACGAGCTGACCAAGTTCAGCGCCGAGACCGACAAGAGCTACCCCGCCCTGTACACCACCGTGTTCGTGGTGCCCATGAACAAGGCCAAGTACGAGTCGCTGCCTGCTGACCTGAAAGCCGTGATCGACAAGAACTCTGGTCGTGAGTTCTCAGCCTTCCTGGGCAGCACACAAGAAGGCAATGATGTGCCTGGCCGCAAGGTTTTTGCCAACACCAAAACCCAGACCATCTCGGTGATCCCACCGTCTGAGTTGGCCCGCTGGAAAAAGGCCACTGACGAACAGGACAACGAGTGGGTGTCTGCCATGAACAAGCGCGGCCAAAACGGTGCCGCTTTGCTCAAGGATGCCCAAGACCTGATCAAGCAATACACCAAGTAAAGACTTCGGTCTTGTTTGGCGATTCATGGGGTGAGCTGCGGCCCACCCCATTTTTTTGTCCCTAGGAGAAGCCCGTGGCAGAAGCCGTTCATGTTTTATCCACACGTCAGTACCAAGGCCTGGGCTGGGTGCTGGACCGCTTGTGCAAACTGCTGGCCATCTTGTCGGGCTTGACCTTGTTGGCCATGGCCTTCATGTCTTTGCGCAGCATCGTTGGCCGCGCTTTTTTTGATGCGCCACTGCTGGGCGACTTTGAGCTGGTGCAGTTCTTGTGCGCGGGCGCCGTGGCCATGTCGCTGCCCTATACACACTGGATCTCGGGCCATGTGATTGTGGATTTCTTCACCGCCAATGCCCCGGCACGCCTCAACGCCGTGCTCGACACCTTGGCCAATTTGTTGCTGTCGTTTTTTGCTGGCCTGATCAGCTGGCGTGTCTTTGTAGGCCTGCTCGATTTGCGAGGCAGTTTTGACGCCTCGATGCTTTTGGAAATCCCCACCTGGTGGGCCTATGTCCCCTTGGTGCCTTCGTTTGCGCTGTTGTCCCTCACGGCTCTGTACCGCGCCGTTGAAAAAATGAAAGAGGCCCAATCATGAGCGGCATCGAATGGGGTGGTTTGATGTTTGCGGTCCTGCTGGGGCTGTTGGCGCTGCGGGTGCACATTGGCGTGGCCATGCTGCTGGCGGGCACAGTGGGCTACACCTTTGTGGCAGGCTGGGATCCGCTGATGAGTTTTTTCAAAAATGCGGCCTTTGCCCGTTATTCCTCTTACGACCTGTCGGTGGTACCCCTGTTTTTGCTGATGGGCCAATTTGCCACCAACGGGGGCTTGTCCAAAGCATTGTTCAAGGCGGGTAACGCCATGATTGGCCACTGGCGCGGCGGCATGGCCATGGCGGCTGTGACCTCGTGTGCTGGCTTTGGGGCGATTTGCGGCTCATCCTTGGCCACGGCGGCCACCATGGGCCAAGTAGCATTGCCCGAGCTCAAAGCGCACAACTACTCTGAACGCCTGTCGGCTGCCGTGATCGCAGCGGGCGGCACTTTGGGCATCTTAATTCCGCCCTCGGTGCCCTTGGTCATCTACGCCATCATCACCGAACAAAACATCGCCAAAATGTTTTTGGCAGCCTTTGTGCCGGGCATCATTGCCGCCGTCGGTTACATGGTGGTGATCGGCGTCATCGCCCGCGTCAGCCCGCAAGATGCGCCCCGTGGCGTGCGTTTCAGCTGGGCGCAACGCCTGACGGCGCTGGCCGAAACATGGCCGGTTTTGCTGATCTTTTTGGTCGTGATTGGCGGCATTTACGGCGGCTTATTCACCCCCACCGAAGCCGCTTCCATCGGCACCGTGGCCACAGCTTTTGTGGCCTGGAAGTCTGGCGGCTTGCGCGGCCAAGGCTTTTTGCAATGCCTGTATGGCGCAGCGGCCGGTACGGGCATGATCTTCCTGATCTTGCTGGGCGCGGATGTGCTGAACGTGTTTTTGGCGCTGACCCAAGTCAACACCGAACTGGCCAAATGGGTGGTCAGCATGGACCTGTCACCGCTGGCCGTGCTGTTCACCATCATTGCCATTTACCTGGTGCTGGGCTGCGTGATGGACAGTTTGTCCATGCTGCTGCTGACCATCCCGATTTTCTTTCCCATCATCATGGGCATTGATTTGTGGGGCATGGACCCCGAGTCCAAAGCCATCTGGTTTGGCATATTGGCACTGATGGTCGTGGAGATTGGCCTGATCACGCCACCCGTGGGCATGAACGTGTTTATCATCAGCAGCATGACGAAAGATGTGCCCATGAAGGACATCTTCCGCTACATCATGCCCTTCCTGGCCTCTGACCTTTTGCGCATCTTGCTGATTGTCTTTGTGCCCTCCGTTGTCCTATTTGCCCTGAAACTCTGACCATGTACACACGAGAAGCCATTCGACATTGCCGCCAGTGCGGTGCTTCGGTGGCTTACCGTTTGCCCGACGACGGCGACACCAAGCAGCGTGCCATCTGCACCGCCTGCCACACGGTGCACTACGAAAACCCTCTGAATGTGGTGGGCACCGTGCCCCATTGGGGTGACCAGGTGCTGCTTTGCAAGCGCAACATCGAGCCGCGCAAGGGCAAATGGACCTTGCCTGCAGGCTTCATGGAACTGGGCGAATCCACATCACAAGGCGCGGCCCGCGAGACCACCGAAGAAGCCGGGGCCCAATTCATCATGGAAGACCTGCTCACCGTGATGAGCGTGCCGCGTGTGGGCCAGGTGCACCTGTACTACCGCGCCCGCCTGACCAGCGACGTGTTCGACCCCGGGCACGAAACCATGGAAGCGCGGCTGTTCAAGGAAGATGAAATTCCTTGGGACGAATTGGCTTTTCGTACCGTCAAGGAAACGCTGGAACACTACTTTGCTGATCGGCGTGCGGGCTGTTTTGCCACACACGCGTTTGACATCGCCTGAACCCCGCCCCTTCAGGCGCTCTGCGCACTTGCCTTGGCCTCACACATCAATGGCTTGAGCAGACCCCGCCTGTTTGCGCAACTCAAACTTCTGAATCTTGCCCGTGCTGGTTTTGGGCAGCTCGCCAAACACCACCGCACGCGGCACCTTGAAGCCCGCCAAATGCTGCTTGCAGTGCGCCACGATCTGCTCGGCCGTGACCTGCGCGTCGGCTTTCAACTCCACAAAGGCACACGGCGTCTCGCCCCAACGGGCATCGGGCTTGGCGACCACGGCGGCGGCCAGCACCGCAGGGTGGCGGTACAGCACGTCTTCCACTTCAATAGATGAAATGTTCTCGCCGCCCGAGATGATGATGTCTTTGCTGCGGTCCTTGATCTTGAAATAACCGTCGGGGTACTGCACCGCCAAGTCGCCACTGTGGAACCACCCGCCCGCAAAAGCTTCTTGTGTAGCCTTGGGGTTCTTGAGGTAACCCTTCATGGTGATGTTGCCCTTGAACATGATCTCGCCCATGGTTTCGCCATCTTGTGGCACCGGTTGCATCGTCTCAGGGTTGAGCACCCGCACATCGCGCTGCAGGTGGTAGCGCACGCCTTGACGGGCATTCAGCCGAGCCCGGTCGCCAATGTCGAGCGCGTCCCACTCGGGGTGCTTGGGGCACACCGTGGCCGGGCCATAGACCTCGGTCAGGCCATACACATGGGTCAAATCAAAACCCATTTGCTCCATGCCTTCAATCATGGATGCCGGGGGGGCTGCGCCTGCGACCATGGCCTTGATGCCTGCGGGCACACCCGCCTTCATCGCGGCCGGGGCGTTCACCAGCAGGCCATGCACGATGGGCGCACCGCAGTAATGCGTGACGCCGTGGTCGCGCATGGCGTCGAACATGGCCTGCGCATCGACCTTGCGCAAACACACGTTCACGCCCGCACGCGCGGCCACTGTCCACGGGAAACACCAGCCGTTGCAATGGAACATGGGCAGCGTCCACAAATAGGCCGCATGCTTGGGCATGTCCCATTCCAGAATGTTGGAGATCGCGTTCGTCGCCGCTCCCCGGTGGTGGTAAACCACGCCTTTGGGGTTGCCGGTGGTGCCGCTGGTGTAGTTCAGTGCAATCGCGTCCCACTCGTTGGCGGGCAGGCTCCAGGCAAAGTTGGCGTCACCGCTGGCCACAAAGGCTTCATAAGTCACCGAACCCAGCTTGTCGGTGGGGCCGGTGTACAGCGCGTCTTCCACGTCAATCACCAGCAAGGGCCGTGTGGACTGGCGCAGTGCCAGCGCTTTTTTCATCACGCCCGAAAACTCCGGGTCCACGATCACCGCCTTGGCTTCTCCGTGGTCCAGCATGAAGGCCACGGTCTCCGGGTCCAGCCGGGTGTTCAGGGCGTTGAGCACGGCACCCGCCATGGGGATGCCGAAGTGCGCCTCCACCATCGGCGGTGTGTTGGGCAGCATCACCGCCACCGTGTCGTTCTTGCCAATGCCCGCCTGCGCCAGCGCACTGGCCAACTGACGGGTGCGGCGGTAGGTGGTGGCCCAGTCCTGACGCAAATCGCCATGCACGATGGCCAGGCGGGTCGGATACACCTCGGCGGTGCGCTCGATGAAACTCAGCGGCGAAATCGGCGCATGGTTGGCGGGGGTTTGGGGCAAATCCTGGTCGAAGATGCTGACTTTGGTTTCTGTCATAAGTGTTCCGTGAAGGCTGGCTGTCCAATGGTGAACAGTTTGCCTGAGCCCGGACAAAAATCCATGCTCGTTTGCCCCGAAACAAGTCTCTGGGCCTGCAGGGATGGCGGCTACTAATCAGCGAAAATACCCCGATGGCCATCCCCCAGTCTTTCATCCAAGAGCTGCTGTCCCGCGTCGACGTGGTCGACATCGTGGGCAAGTACGTGCAGCTCAAGAAAGGCGGCGCCAACTTCATGGGCCTGTGCCCATTTCATGGCGAAAAATCCCCCAGCTTCAGCGTCAGCCCCACCAAGCAGTTTTTCCACTGCTTTGGCTGTGGCAAGAACGGCAATGCCATCGGCTTTTTGATGGAGCACGCAGGCATGACCTTCATCGAAGCCGTGAAAGACCTGGCCCAACAAACCGGCATGGTGGTGCCCGAAGAGCAGCAGTCACCCGAAGACCGCGCCCGTGCCGCCGCCGCCAAAGCCAAACAAGACAGTCTGAGCGATGTGCTCGAAAAAGCAGGCGAGGCTTACCGCGAGCAGCTCAAGATCACCCCGCACGCCATCGACTACCTCAAAGGCCGGGGTCTGTCGGGCCTGATTGCCAAGCGCTTTGGCCTGGGCTACGCACCCGAGGGCTGGCGCTCTCTGGCGAGCATCTTCCCCAAATACGACGACCCGCTCTTGGCCGAATCGGGCTTGGTGATCGTCAACGAAGAAGATGACAAACGCTACGACCGTTTTCGGGACCGCATCATGTTCCCGATCCGCAACATCAAGGGCGAGTGCATCGGCTTTGGCGGGCGGGTGATCGGCAGCGGAACGCCCAAATACTTGAACTCACCCGAAACCCCGGTCTTCCACAAAGGCCGCGAACTGTATGGCCTGTACGAAGCCCGCGAAGCCCTGCACAGCGCGGGCTATGTGCTCGTGACGGAAGGCTATATGGACGTGGTGGCCCTGGCCCAACTGGGCTTTGCCAACGCGGTGGCCACCTTGGGTACGGCCTGCACGCCCGACCATGTGCAAAAGCTCTTTCGCTTCACCGACTCGGTGGTCTTCAGCTTTGACGGCGACGGCGCAGGCCGCCGCGCCGCCCGCAAGGCGCTCGACGGCGCCCTGCCCTACGCCACCGATGTGCGCAGCATCAAGTTCTTGTTCTTGCCCGCCGAGCACGACCCCGACAGCTATGTGCGCGAGTTTGGTCAAGAGGCTTTTGCCGAGCAGATCAAACAGGCCATGCCCCTGTCGCGCTTTTTGATCGAAGCGGCCAGCGTCGACTGCGACCTGCAAAGCGCGGAAGGCCGCGCTCGGCTGTCCAGCCAGGCCCGACCGCTGTGGCAGCTGCTGCCCGACGGCGCACTCAAACAGCAACTGCTGTCAGAACTGGCGCAACTCATCCAGCTGGAAACCGCGGGGCTTGAAAAACTCTGGGGCCAACAAGCGGCCAGTGACCAACGCTTTGCACCCGCGGCACGCAATGCGGCCACAGCCGCACCCCAGGCGCCCAACGCGGCCTTCAGCCAAGCGGCCAGCGCTGGGCATGACGACTACCCCCAGTTTGAGCCGCACTACGGCGAGCCACCAGCCTGGTCGGGCGCCAACACGTTTGCGCCGTCCAACGGCAACAGCCACTGGAAAAACAAAAACCCCAACTGGACGCCGGGCAGCAAGTTTGGCAACAGCAAATACAAACGCGAGCAACCCCCGGTCTACACCGGCCCGCGCACCGTGCCCGCCAGCCGGGCCGACCACGCCGCCCGCCTGCTGCTGGGCAATATGGCGCTGTGGGAAACGCTGGCAGGCGAAGACCACGCCATGCTGTGCGCCCTGCCCGCGCCGCACGGCCCACTGTTTGCGTGGCTCGAATCGGAGTTCCATGAACAAGGGGCGTTGGGCTGGTCCACCTTGCGCGAGCACATGCAAGGCCAGCCTTTTGCCGAAGACGCCACGCGCTGGATGGCACAAGACAAACTCAATGCCGTGGCTGGCAGCGAAGACGCCACCCCGCCCGACCCGCAAGAAGCCCGGCAGGAACTGCGCCGCTTGCTCACCCTGCTGATGATCGACCGCCTCAAGCAGCTCGAAACCGAAGCCTTGACGCAGGCCAGCAGCGGGCAAGACCCCGAAGCCCAGCAGCGTTGGCGCAGCCTGCACGAGCGCCGCAAAGCGCTGATGGCAGCGGCCGCCTTGTTGCAAGAGTCATCCTGAACACCCCGGCCTCGCAGGGTGCTTGAGCAAGGCCTTGTTCGCGCTTACTTGTCCAGCAGCTGGTTGAACTTTTCCGCCTCAAAGGACTCGCGGGTGGCCGCATCACCGGGCATGGCCAGCTGCTGCTGCGCACACAACTGCTCCAGCGCTTTCCAGATCATGGCGATCTGGTGTTCCTGCCCGGCGGCGTTGTCAATCAAACCACGCAAAGCCTGGCTCACCGGGTCGTCGTCTTGCGTGATGCCATAGGCGTTGAACTTGCGCTCGGTGCCCGACACATCGGCACTCTCACCCGCCTTGGACGGGATGATGCGTGCCGGAATGCCCACCGCTGTAGCCCCGGCTGGCACAGGTTTGATGACCACCGCATTGCTGCCGATCTTGGCGCCATCGCCCACCTCAAAACCGCCCAGCACCTTGGCCCCGGCGCTCACGACCACGTCTTTGCCGAGTGTGGGGTGGCGTTTGGCACCTTTGTACAGCGATGTGCCGCCCAAGGTCACGCCTTGGTAAATCGTGCAGCCGTCGCCAATCTCGGCCGTCTCACCCACCACCACACCCATGGCGTGGTCAAAAAACACGCGCTCGCCAATCTTGGCGCCGGGGTGGATCTCGATGCCTGTGAGCCCACGCGAAATGTGCGAGATGAAACGCCCCAGCCACTTGAACCCGTGGTTCCAGCACCAGTGCGCCCGGCGGTGCAACACCAAAGCGTGCAGGCCCGGGTAACAGGTCAGCACCTCCCAAGCGGTGCGTGCTGCGGGGTCCCGGTCAAGGATGCATTGGATGTCGGAGCGAAGACGAGAAAACATAGGGCTCGAGTCTATCGCTTGCTTGGGCTTTTGGATTCAGCGGTCTGAATCATGGCCTTGGCCACCCCGCGCAAGATGTGGATTTCTTCCGGGCTCAAGTCAGCCCGGTTGAACAACTGGTTCAG
>JANQXJ010000086.1:26640-30618 GCA_030729445.1 Limnohabitans sp.
TGGCTGGTTTCTATCAAGATGAATCGCGTTTGCATGCCCCGATTGTCCACGCTGAGCTCGGGCCTGCGAGACCGCATCGGCGCTTCATGACACCAAAATGACCGGCAACCCGGCTTTTCATGAGAAAATGCCCCTCTTGTCGCCGCGATCGTGCGTGCGTTACACCCGTTCTTCACACAATTCATGTCGTCCAACCTCCACCCCATGCTCAACGTGGCCATCAAGGCTGCACGCGCCGCTGGCGCCATCATCAACCGCGCTGCGCTCGACGTTGAAGCTGTTCGCATCTCCCAAAAGCAGGTCAATGACTTCGTCACCGAAGTCGACCACGCCAGCGAAAAAGTCATCATCGAGACCCTGCTGACCGCCTACCCTGACCACGGCATCCTGGCAGAAGAGTCGGGCCGCGAATTCGGCAACCCTCTGGCTGACCACATCTGGATCATCGACCCCCTGGACGGCACGACCAACTTCATCCACGGCTTCCCCGTTTATTGCGTGAGCATTGCCCTGCAAGTGCGCGGCAAGATCGAGCAAGCCGTCATTTACGACCCCACACGCAACGATTTGTTCACCGCCACCAAAGGCCGTGGCGCGTTCATGAATGACCGCCGCCTGCGCGTGAGCAAGCGCATCCGCCTGCAGGAATGCATCATCTCCACAGGTTTTCCCTTCCGCAAGGGCGACAACTTCAACCAGTACCTGCGCATGATGGGCGACGTGATGCAACGCACCGCCGGCCTGCGCCGCCCAGGTTCCGCCGCACTCGACCTGGCTTACGTGGCCGCAGGTTTCACCGACGGCTTCTTTGAAACAGGCCTCTCGCCTTGGGACGTGGCTGCAGGCTCGCTCCTGGTCACCGAAGCCGGTGGCCTGATCGGCAACTTCACGGGCGAGTCTGACTTTTTGGAACAAAAAGAATGCCTGGCGGGCGCCCCCCGCATCTACGGCCAGCTGGTCACCATCTTGGGCAAGTACAGCAAATTTGCCAGCGCAGGCGACAAGGCCAGCGTGCGCACCGCCGTGGACGCTTTGAACCGTGAACGGACCGACGACACGCACAACCCAGAAACTGAAGCCCCTGAACACACCAGTGGCAACAGCACAGAGGCGGCCAGCGACGAACCCAAAGACGCGCCGTTTTGAGCCGCCACTGACACGCCAAACAGGTGTCTTCAAATCAAAAAAAGCACCCTCTTGGGGTGCTTTTTTTTATGCTGACCGGCGAAATCAGTGGCCCAGAGTTGGTTCCTTGTCTGATGGGTCTTCACCTTCACCCGGCGGCAAACGCACCGCCAGCACCTTGTCGATGGCGCGGCCATCCATGTCCACAATCTCCAGCTTCCAGCCTTCCCACTGCACCACATCGGCCACCTTGGGCAAGGTGCCGGTCAGCAGCATGATCATGCCGCTCAGGGTGTGGTAGCGGCCACGCTCTTCTTCGGGCACCTCGTCCAGGCCCAGGCGGTCCTTGAGTTCCGGCACCGGAATGTGGCCATCGAGCAGCCAGCTGCCGTCTTCGCGCTGCACCGCCCAGGAGGTTTCGGGGTCTCGTGGCTGGAACTCGCCCGTGATCGCCTCGATCAAGTCCTGCAGCGTGATGATGCCTTGCACCTCGCCGTACTCGTCAATGACAAAAGCCATGTGCACATCGGACAAGCGGAAGTTGTCCAGCAACTCCATGCCGGTGATGGTCTCTGGCACATACAAAGGCGCTTGCAGTGCTTGTTCGCGCAGCGACTGCGATTTGTCTTTCAAGGCACGCGCCAGCCACTGGCGGGCGTTGATCACACCCAAGATGTTTTCGATGCCGCCTTGCACCACCGGAAAGCGGGCGTGGTCCGACTCTTCGATGTGGCGCAGGTTTTCCTCGAAAGAGTCGTCCACATCCAGACACACGATGTCGGCACGCGGCACCATGAGCGAGCCGATTTGCCGGTCGTCCAAGCGGAACACGTTGCGCACCATGGTGTGTTCGTGCGACTCGATCACACCGGCAGAAGTGCCCTCGACCAGCATGGCGTGGATTTCTTCTTCGGTCACTGGCGTGCCCTTGGTCTCCTTCACACCCATCAGGCGCAGCAAAGCGCGGGTGGAAGCCGACAACAAAATCACAAAAGGCTTGGTCGCCAGCGCCAAAAAGTTGATGGGCCGGGCCACCAGGCGGGCAAAGGTCTCAGGGTAAGACTGGCCGATGCGCTTGGGCACCAACTCGCCCACCACAATCGAGAAATAGGTGATCGTCAGCACCACAATACCGGTGGCGATGATACTGGCCGAGGCATCGGGAACGCCCAAAGACACCAACCACATGGCCATAGGTGCGGCCAATGCAGCCTCACCCACGATACCGTTCAAGACACCGATGGAGGTGATGCCGATCTGAATGGTAGACAAGAAGCGTGTGGGGTCTTCTCCCAATTTGACAGCCGCTGCCGCGCCGCTGTCGCCCTCATCGATGAGTTTCTGAAGCCTGGCTTTGCGGGCCGTGACCAAGGCAATCTCGGACATGGCAAACACCCCGTTCAGACAGATGAGGGCAAAAAGTATCGCTATTTCCATACAAAGGACTCGAGGGAGCCCTAGGAGTTGAGAGGCTTACATTGTAAGCAAATGCATTTCAGCCCCCAATGCCCTTGGTGGCCCACGCGCAACATCACTTCAAAAAGTTGGGCCAAGCCCCGATGTTGTGCACCTGCGCAAAACCCTTCTTTTTGAGCAGCATCTTGGCCATGCCGCTGCGCGTGCCACTGGCGCAACCCACCACCACTGGGGTATTTCGGGGAATTTCATCCAGCCGGGCACCCAATTCCTGCAGTGGAATATTGACCGTTCCGGGCGCATTGGCGCTGGCAAACTCGGCTACCGAGCGCACATCCAGCAAGGTCGCGCCTTGCTGCTTCAAAGCGGGCAAAAGAGCCACCACACGCCGGGCGTTCCACCATTTGTAGCCAAACCAAAGGGCCAAGGCCAACATCGGCCAGTAATTTTTCAAGAAATCCATGTGTTCAAAACCTTCATCCATCACCACAAGGGCACCATGGTACCCGCGCCGAATAAAATCGACGCTCTATTGCACACCTGCACCGGTAAACCTTTGCCGAGTCGGCCCAGCCCTTGATGCCAAACGACACCTCTTCTGCCCCCAGCCCCGCTGACTACGCTGGCCACACGCCCATGATGGCCCAGTACTTGGGCATCAAGGCGGCGTTTCCAGACACGCTGGTGTTCTACCGCATGGGCGACTTTTATGAGTTGTTCTTTGCAGATGCAGAAAAAGCCGCAGGCCTCCTCGACATCACCTTGACACGCCGGGGCCAGTCGGCCGGGCAGCCTGTGCTCATGGCGGGCGTGCCCTTCCATTCGGTCGAGACGTATTTGGCCCGGCTCATCAAGTTGGGCGAGTCGGTCGCCATTTGTGAACAAGTGGGCGATGTGGCCACATCCAAAGGCCCGGTCGAGCGCAAAGTGGTGCGCGTGGTCACCCCCGGCACACTGACCGACACCGAGCTGCTGTCCGACAAAAGTGAAGCCATCTTGTTGGCCGTGCACCAAGCGGGCAAAAACCGCTGCGGCCTGGCTTGGCTCAGCGTCACGCAGGGCGTGGTTCATTTGGCCGAATGCGGCCAAGATGAACTGGCCGACTGGATCGACCGCATCGCGCCCAGCGAATTGCTGGCCAGCGCGGGCATGACGCCCACCTTTGAGCAAAAACTGCGCGGCCTCAAAACCGCAGGCCGGGGCAGCTGGTCTTTTGCCCTGCGACCTGATTTTCAGTTTGACGCAGGCTTGGGCCAGCGCAAGCTGCTGGAGCAACTGCAAGCCGCATCGCTGGCCGCTTGGAGTGCCGACACGCTGGCCGACGCCCACGCCGCCTCAGCCGCGCTTCTGACTTACGCCGAGCACACCCAAGGCCGCAGCCTGCCGCATGTGCAGCGCGTGCAAGTGCAACGCTCAGACGCGCTGATTGACCTGCCC
>JANQXJ010000087.1 GCA_030729445.1 Limnohabitans sp.
TGAGACGGCTGTGGCCTACATGGCGGTGCTGCAAATGGGCGCGGTGGCCATGCCACTGTCCATGCTGTTTGGCCCGGAGGCGCTGTCTTTTCGGATCAACGACAGCCAGGCCCGTGTGGCGGTGTGCGACGAATCCACCGTGCAAGCCTTGCAGCAGGCCCGCCCCGATTGCCCCGGTTTGCAAACCCTGATCGGGGTGGGGCAAGCGGGGGCTTTGGCCGACCTCGATTACGCACAAGCCGTGAACCACCAGGCCGCTTCGTTCAAAGCTGTGAGCACCTTGGCCGAGGACCCGGCCGTGCTGATCTACACCAGCGGCACGACTGGCAACCCCAAGGGCGCACTCATCCCGCACCGGGCGCTGATCGGCAACCTGACGGGCTTTGTGTGCAGCCAAAACTGGTTTGGTTTCGATCCAGCGGATGCCAGCCGCGCTTCCAAAGCGGTGTTTTGGTCACCGGCCGACTGGGCCTGGACAGGCGGGCTGATGGACGCTTTGCTGCCCAGCCTGTACTTTGGACGACCCATCGTGGCCTTCAATGGGCGCTTTTCACCCGAAGCGGCCTTTGAGATTTTGCAAAACCACGGCGTGACGCACACCTTTTTGTTCCCCACGGCGCTCAAAGCCATGATGAAGGCCGTGCCCGATGTGAAAGCCCGCTACCGCCTGACGCTGCAAGCCATGATGAGCGCGGGCGAGGCGGTGGGTGACGCGGTGTTTGCCTATGTCCAGCAGCAGATGGGCGTCACCGTGAACGAGATGTTTGGCCAGACCGAGATCAACTATGTGGTGGGCAACTGCGCCCGCCTGTGGCCTGCCAAACCGGGCAGCATGGGCAAGGGCTACCCGGGCCACCAGGTCGCCGTCATTGACGAGGCGGGGCAGCTTTGCCCACCCGGCACGCCGGGCGAGGTGGCTGTGAACCGTTTGGATGTGCATGGCCAGCCTGACCCGGTGTTCTTTTTGGGCTACTGGAACAACGACAAAGCCACCCAAGCCAAATACACGGGCAACTGGTGCCGCACGGGCGACATGGCCGTGGCAGACGAAGACGGCTATCTTTGGTACCAAGGCCGCACCGACGACATGTTCAAGGCCGCCGGTTACCGCATCGGCCCGGGCGAGATCGAGAACTGCCTGGTCAAACACCCGGCTGTGGCCAACGCCGCTGTGGTGCCCAAGCCCGACGCCGACCGTGGCGCGGTGGTCAAGGCCTATGTGGTGCTGTCACCCGACTGGTTGGCCCGCAGGCCCACTGGGCCGGGCCAGGCCAACTTTGACAACGAGGTCCGCCGCGAACTGCAGGCCCATGTGAAGGGTTTGCTGGCCCCTTATGAATACCCCAAAGAGATCGAATTCATCGACCAGCTGCCCATGACCACCACGGGCAAGGTGCAGCGGCGTGTGCTGCGGCTGCAGGAAGAAGCACGCGCGACAGCGCTGCAAAGCCCCGCGCGTTGACGCGTGACAAAATCAACCCATCGCCATATTTCTCCCCTCGGGGAAAACCTACTGGCTTGAATTCAACAAAGGACACACCATGAAACTCGTTCAACTCGGTCAATCCGACCTGCAAGTGACCCCGATTTGCCTGGGCACCATGACCTTCGGCCAACAGGTGAGTGAAACCGATGCGCACACCATCTTGGACCGTTCGCTCGAAGCGGGCATCAACTTCATTGACACGGCCGAGATGTATGCCGTGCCGGCTTCGGCCGACACCTGTGGCGCGACCGAAACCTTTATTGGCAACTGGTTCGCTAAGAACCCCGGTGCCCGCGAAAAATTGGTGCTGGCGACCAAGGTGGCGGGCCCCTCGCGTGGCATGCCCTGGATCCGCGAAGGCTCGGGCTTGACCGGGCAAGACATCTTGACCGCCTGCGACGGCAGCTTGCGCCGCCTGCAAACCGATGTGATCGACCTCTACCAAATCCACTGGCCCGAGCGCCATGCCCCGGTCTTTGGCATGACCTATTTCGATCCGGCCAAAGACAAGTCGGTCACCTCGATTCACGAACAACTCGAAGCCTTGGCCAAGTTGGTCAAAGCAGGCAAGGTGCGCTACATCGGCCTGTCCAACGAAACGCCTTATGGTGTGCACGAATTCGTGCGCCTGGCCGAGCAGCATGGCCTGCCGCGCGTGGCCACGGTGCAAAACCCTTATTGCTTGGTCAGCCGCACCTACGACAACGGTCTGGACGAGACTTGCTACCGACTGAATGTGTCGATGTTGGCCTATTCACCTTTGGGCTTTGGCTTGCTCACCGGCAAATACGACAACGACGATCTGCAAGGTCCTTTGGTGCCCGACGGTGGCCGCATTGCCCGCTACGACTCGATGCGCAAGCAGCGCTGGGGCCGACCCGAGGCCCTGGTGGCAGCACGCCGCTACAACCAACTGGCCCGCGATAACGGTATGACGCCCACCCAGATGGCGCTGGCGTTTTGTTACCACCGCTGGAGCGTGGCCAGCACCATCATCGGGGTGACCTCGCTGGCGCAGCTCAACGAAGACCTGGCCGCTTGGAGCACCGAGCTTTCGCCCGAAGTGCTCAAGGCGATTGATGCGATCCGCTGGGAAATGCGCGACCCGGCCTTGTGACTGGGCTGGTTGATATCGGGCGATGGCCAAAAAAGACAAAGTCAGTGAAACCCCGGCCACGGCGCTCTTGCGCCAGCAGGGTGTGAGTTTCACCGAGCACCCCTATGAGTACCTGGAGCATGGCGGTGCCCAGCACAGTGCGCAGGTGCTGGGCATGGACCCGTTCAGTGTGGTCAAAACACTGATCATGCAGGACCAAGACGCCAAGCCGCTGGTGGTGCTCATGCACGGCAACCGCAAGGTGTCCACCAAAAATTTGGCGCGGCAGATCGGCTTGAAGTCGGTGGAGCCCTGCGCCCCCGAGGTGGCCAACCGGCACAGCGGTTATTTGGTGGGTGGCACCTCGCCCTTTGCCACGCGCAGGGTCATGCCGGTTTACATCGAGGAGACCATCCTCGACTTGCCGCGCATCTGCATCAACGGCGGCAGGCGCGGATATTTGGTGGGCATCGACCCGCAAGTGTGTGTGCAACTGCTGCACGCCCAGCCGGTGAACTGTGCACTGGCAGAATGACGCCCATACAAGACAGAGGGAGACGTGGATGGATGCCTTGATTCCGGTGGCCGTGGTGTTGGCCAGTTATTTGCTGGGTTCGCTCAGTTTTGCGGTGATCGTGAGCCGCTTGATGGGCCTGAACGACCCACGCAGCTACGGCAGCAAAAACCCGGGGGCCACCAATGTGCTGCGATCTGGCAGCAAAAAGGCGGCGATCCTGACCTTGCTCTTGGACGCCTTCAAAGGCTGGTTGCCGGTGACGATGGTGCTCGCTTGGGGGTCTGAATACGGTTTGGGCCCTGAGATTGCAGCGCTCGCGGGCTTGGCCGCATTTTTGGGCCATTTGTACCCGGTGTTTTTCGGGTTTGTGGGGGGCAAAGGTGTGGCCACGGCGGTGGGGGTGGTCATAGGTGTGCATGGCACGCTGGCGCTGGCCACGGTGCTGAGTTTTGCCATCGTCTTGTATTTCAGCCGGTACGTGTCCCTGGCCTCCATGGTGGCGGCGGTGTTTGCGCCGGTTTTTTACCTGTTTGGCAACAGTGTGGCCTGGCAGGCCACGGCCGCTGAGGTCTTGAGTCTGTCGGCCATGGCTTTGCTGCTGGTGTGGCGGCACCGGGAAAACATCCACCGACTGCTGGCCGGGACCGAGTCGAAATTTGGAGGCAAAAAGCCATGAACACCGACATCCAGCGCCTGCATGTCGCGGCCCGTTACAGCGAAGCAGCGGTTTTTAATGGCGTGGTGTACTTGGCGGGCATGGTGCCCGAATGCGAGGCCACCGACATCCGCAGCCAAACGGCCGATGTGTTGCAGCAGATCGAACAACGCCTGGCCGAGGCGGGCAGCGACAAAACCCGCATCCTGCGCACTCAGATTTACCTCAAAGACATTGCCGACATCACCGCCATGAACGAGGTGTGGGACGCTTGGGTGGTGGCTGGCAGTGCCCCACCCCGCGCCACCGTGCAGGCCGCGCTGGCCAATCCGGCTTACTTGATCGAGGTGGTGGTCACGGCGGCGGCGTAAAAGGGCATTTGGTTACCCCCGCTCGATACTTGTCGTTTCTGTCAGCAATTGTCATGCCCGCGCAGGCGGGTATCCATGACAGCTGAATGCACGGACCCCCGATCGAGTCGGGGGTGACACAGTCAAAAAGGCATGGACCCCGGATCGAGTCCGGGGTGACATGCAGTCTGGATCACATGCGCTCAAAAATCGCGGCGATGCCCTGACCGCCGCCGATGCACATGGTCACCAGTGCGTAGCGGCCGTTCACACGCTGCAATTCGTACAGGGCTTTGACGGTGATCAGCGCACCTGTGGCACCGATGGGGTGGCCCAGCGAAATGCCCGAACCGTTGGGGTTGACCTTGGCCGGGTCCAGGCCCAACTCACGCGTCACGGCGCAGGCTTGGGCGGCAAAGGCTTCGTTGGCCTCGATCACGTCCAGGTCGTTCACCGTCAGGCCGGTTTTCTTGAGCACCGCGTGGGTGGCCGAGATGGGGCCCACGCCCATGATCTTGGGGTCGAGACCGGTGTGGGCATAACCCACCAAGCGGGCCATGGGCTTGGCGCCTCGCGCCTTGGCGGCACCGGCTTCCATCAAGACCACAGCGGCTGCGGCGTCGTTGATGCCCGAGGCGTTGCCAGCGGTCACGGTGCCGTTTTCTTTCACGAACACAGGCTTGAGTTTGGCCATGTCTTCGAGCTTGCAGCCGGGGCGGAAATGCTCGTCGGTGGTGTAGGCCACATCGCCCTTTTTGCTTTTCAGCATGACCGGCATGATCTGGTCTTTGAAGCGGCCCTCTGCCGTGGCGCGTTCGGCGCGGTTGTGGCTTTCGAGGGCCAGGGCGTCTTGCATTTCGCGGGTGATGCCGTATTTGGCGGCCACGTTTTCGGCCGTCACACCCATGTGGATGTTGTGGAAGGGGTCGTGCAGGGCGCCGATCATCATGTCGATCATTTTGGTGTCGCCCATGCGTGCACCAAAGCGGGTGGCCAAGCTGGCGTAGGGCGCACGGCTCATGTTTTCTGCACCACCGCCAATGGCGATGTCGCAGTCACCCAGCAAGATGGATTGGCTGGCGTTCACGATGGCCTGCAGGCCCGAGCCACACAGGCGGTTCACGTTGTAAGCGGGCGTGGTTTCGCCGCAGCCGCCGTTGATGGCCGCCACGCGCGACAGGTACATGTCTTTGGGTTCGGTGTTGACCACATGGCCAAACACCACATGGCCGACGTCTTGGCCTGAGGTGCCCGCGCGGGACAGTGCTTCGCGCACGACTTGTGCAGCCAGCTCGGTGGGGGCAATGTCCTTGAGGCTGCCGCCAAAAGTTCCAATGGCGGTGCGCACACCGCTGACAACAACAACTTCACGGCTCATGGGGTTCTCCAGATTTAAAAATTGACAAATGGGTACAGGGGTCAACGCCGATCAGTGTCAGGCGCAATGGCTACAGAGGCCTGACAAGCGGCGCGGTTCGGTGGCTGAACCTCTCAGCCCCGCACGTCGGCCACGGGTTCACGCCCGAAATCGGGCCGGGCCAAAAAGCGCAAAACCTGCTCGGCCGCCTGCGCGGGCGAGCTGAGCTGGCCCTGGGCTTTGAGTTGCAAAAACTTCGACTGGTCCGGAAACGCCTCGCCCGCCGCACCGCGCAGTTGCACCTGCATGTCGGTGTCGATCACGCCGGGCGCGAGCGAGCAGACTTTGGCCCCGTTGGGATGCAGGGCTTCGTCCAGTGCCAAGCAGCGGGTGAAATGGTCCATGCCCGCTTTGGCCGCGCAGTAGCCCGCTTGTGAGGCCATGGGGTAGCGACCCAGGCCCGAAGAAATGTTGAGCACTTTTCGGGCCATGGGCCAGGCC
>JANQXJ010000088.1 GCA_030729445.1 Limnohabitans sp.
GTTTTTTTGGTACGCCGCCCTGTCCATCATTGGCTTGGGGCCGGTAGGCGCCGTGATTTACCGCCTGACCGAATTGGCGCAGCGGCGCTGGCAGGAGCCATCGGCCGATGGCTCTTTGCCCAGCGAAGTGCTGCGCTCCGTCTCGGCACGGGCTTGGCAAGCCTTGGACTGGCTGCCCTCGCGCATGACGGCCTTGGGCTTTGCGATTGTGGGCAGCTTCGAGGATGCCATGGACGGATGGCGACACCACGCACAGAATTTTCCTCAGGACAACGATGGTGTGATCTTGGCTGCCACGTCAGGCGCCATCAACATCCGTTTGGGTGGCGCTGCTTTGCAGCCCGCCGCAGAAGGTTTGCCCACGCCGGAGACCCCAGACAGCAGCAGCACACCAGGTCGTGTGGCCGCCGTGGCGCACTTTGCCCAGGTGGTGGGCCTGGTGTGGCGCACCGTGATCATGTGGCTGCTGTTGTTGGCTTTGCTGACCATGGCCAACCTGGTGGGCTGACAAGTTCCACGCCATCACCAGCGTTGCTGGCCCAATTCCTCAAACAGCTGCGCGTAAATGCGGTGACGGCGCACGCTGATGGAGCCGGGGTGCTGCTCGGTTTCGACCTGCGCGAGCACAGCACAACCGGGCTCGTGCAAATGCGTGCAGTTGTAGAACTTGCAGCCGCCCAAATGCTGGCGCAAATCAGGCATGCAGTCGGCCAGACGCATGGGCTCGATGTGGTGCAGGCCAAACTCCTGAAAACCGGGCGAGTCGATCAAGGCCGTGCGTGCAGCGTCCGGTTCTGCACCATTTTCAGCACCCGTTTGAGTTGATACATCGAGCGCGGGCACCCAGTACCAACGCGTGCTGGTGGTGGTGTGCTTGCCCGAATTGAGCGCCAGCGAAATCTCGCCGGTTTCCACCTGCGCATCGGGCACCAAGCGGTTGATCAAGGTGCTTTTGCCGCTGCCAGACGGTCCCAGCACCAAGGTGGTCAAGCCTTGCAAATGGGCACACAAGGCGGCCACGCCATCGTCTGCCACAGGGCTTCGTGGGCTCAGGCTGATGGGCATGACGCTGTAGCCCATGGCACGGTAGGGGGCCAGGCGCTCCCAGGCCTGCGCGAAGGGCTGGGCCAGATCGCTTTTGTTGAGCGCGATGATGGGCGTGATGCGTTCGGCTTCGGCGGCCACCAAGGCGCGTGAAAGCTGGCTTTCTGAGTATTCAGGATCAGCCGCAATCAAGATCAGCACGCGGTCCAGATTGGCCGCAAAGGATTTGGTGCGGATTTCATCTTGCCGGTAAAACAGGTTGCGGCGCTCTTGCAGTTTTTCGATGCTGCCCTCGTCGCCCGCGATTTGCCACAGCACCTGGTCGCCCACCACCACTTGGTTTTTCTTGCCCCGAGGGTGGCAAATCAGGCGGCGGCCTTCGGGCGTCTCCACCAGGCAGTGGCGGCCATAGGTGGCGACCACCAAGCCCGGCTCCAGATCCTGGGCTTGGGGCAAGGCCGGGCGTGCTTTGGATTTATTCATGCCGCATCATGCCGGGAACAAGGCGTCGGTCTGGGTCGCGGCCTCAAAGTCCAAGCGGCTGAGGCCACGCACATCGTGTGTGTTCCAACGCACCACACAACGCTTGTAGGTCAGCACCAGTTCCGGGTGGTGGTTGAGCTTTTCAGACAACCAACCGACGCTGTTGACGAAGAGCAAAGCGTGTGTGTGCTGCTCGAAGTCAAAGCTTTTTTCGATTGATACTTGTTCGCCATCACCGGACAGTCCCCAGCCAGTAACCTGTGCCAACGCCATGATCACCTCGGTGGGTTTGAGGGCCCTGATTTCTGGGGCGCTCATGCGGTTTTCATCCTTTGCAAACGCTCGCTGGCCGGAGGGTGCGAGTAATAAAACTTCACATACCAAGGGTCGGGCGTGAGGGTAGAGGCGTTGTCTTGGTACAGCTTGAGCAAGGCCGAGGACAAGTCGGCGCCTGGGGTTTGCGACACGGCGTAGGCATCGGCTTCAAACTCCTGCTGGCGCGAGCGCCATGAAGACAGGGGCGCAAAAAACAAGGTGAACACGGGTGTGACCAGCATGAACAAGACCAGCGCGAGCGCATCGTTGCTGCCCGACAAATTGGGCATCACGCCCAAGCCGGTGTAAAACCATGCTTGCTGCGCCAGCCAGCCCAGCAGCGCCAGACCCGCCAGTGTCATGGCAAAGCTGGTCACCATCATTTTGACGATGTGCTTGTGCTTGAAGTGGCCCAGCTCATGGGCCAGCACCGCTTCCATTTCGGCCGGGCTCAGTTGCTTGAGCAAGGTGTCGAAAAACACCACCCGCTTGCTGGCCCCAAAGCCTGTGAAAAAAGCATTGGAGTGCGCCGAGCGGCGGCTGCCGTCCATCACAAAAAAACCCTTGGCGGTGAAGCCTGCTCGTTGCATCAGGCCTTGCACGCGGGTCTTGAGCGACTCATCTTCCAGCGGCGTGAATTTGTTGAACAGCGGCATGATCACGTTCGGGGCAATGGCCATCAAAAACAGTTGCCAGCCCACCAACACGCCCCAAGCCCACAGCCACCACCACTGGCCCCCGGCTTGCATGAGCCACAGCACCACCCACAAAAGCGGCAGACCGAGCACCAGGCCCAGCACCAGCCCCTTGGCCATATCGGCCAACCACAGGACCGGCGTGATTTTGTTGAAGCCAAATCTCTGCTCCACGCCAAAGGTTTGTATGAGCGACAAGGGCAATCCAATCAGACCGCCGACCAGCGTGAAGCCCAGCACGAGCGCGATTTGCTGCGCCATGCCCGGGCCCATCCAGCCCAGCAACACCTGGTTGAGCGCATCGAGCCCGCCCAACAACGTCCAGCCCAGCAACACGGCGGCATCCAGACCAATGTCGATTTGCGACAAACGGGCTTTGGCCAAGGTGTAATCGGCGGCTTTTTGGTGGTCGGCCAAGGTCATGGTGTCGGCGTAAGCCTGCGGCACCGCATCGCGGTGGCGGGCCACATGCCGCACCTGGCGTGCGTTCAGCCAGAACTTGAGCGCCACATGGGCCAGCAAGGCCACCACCAGAGTCAGGGTCAAGGTCAGGGATGCATTCATGCCGCCATTGTAGAAGCCGCATCCTGAATGGCATGGCGTTGCCCACGATTCAAGCCCACAGTCAAGGGGCACATGGCATCGGCGACAATCCGTGTATGTCTGATGCGAACACCCACACCCCCGCCCCTGAAGCCACTGAGTTGGCCAAGTCTGACCAAAACCTGGTCTGGATCGATTGCGAAATGACGGGCCTGGACCCCGAAAAAGAACGCCTGCTCGAGATCGCCGTCATCGTGACTGGGCCTCACCTCACGCCGCGCATCGAAGGACCTGTGCTCGTGATTCACCAAAGCGATGAGCTGCTGAATCAAATGGACAAGTGGAACAAGGGCACGCATGGCAAAAGCGGGCTGATCGACAAAGTCAAGGCCTCCACCACCAGCGAAGCCGATGCCGAAGCGCAGATCCTGGCTTTCCTGAAAAAGTACGTACCCAAAAGCAGCTCACCCTTGTGCGGCAACACCATCAGCCAGGACCGCCGCTTTCTGGTCAAGTTCATGCCCAAGCTGGAAGCGTTTTTCCACTACCGCAACTTGGACGTGAGCACGCTCAAGGAACTGTCTCGCCGCTGGAAGCCAGAGGTCTACGCCAACTTCAAGAAACAGCAAAAGCACACCGCCCTGGCCGATGTGCACGAATCCATTGACGAATTGGCGCATTACCGCGAGCATTTCATCCGTTTGTGATTTTTCAGGGAAAACCCTAGCGTTTTTTCTTTGGCCGTGCCATAATCAACAGCTTGCTGCATTTCAGGTGTGGCAATTCATACATCTCCCTTCATGCCTTGACCCAACGATAGGGTCACTCACAGCGGCCAGGCTTCATGCCCAGCGCCCCTCGCGAGCACCGTTTGATGGTTGATGTTTTTTCAACCTTGCGGTGCCTGCGGCCATCAGCAACAGTTCTCTGTTAGCGGCCGTTGTTCCGTGCGAGTTTTATACATACACATGACTGACACTTTGAACACAGTGCAGGACGACTTGTCGCCTGCTCAAATCACATCCGCCCCCACTGCGACCAATTTGGCCACTGAAATCATGGTCGCCGCAGCGGCCGAAATCAGCCCCAATACAGCACCGGAAGTCACAACCGAGGTGGCCGAAGAAATCGAAGCCGTCGCCGACGTGCCCAATGGCTTCATCGAACTGGGCCTGGCTCCCGAGCTGGTGCAAGCCGTGGCCGATCTGGGTTACACCCAGCCCACCGCCGTGCAATTGCGTGCCATTCCTCTGGCTCTGCCTACCGCAGGCGGCTCCAAAGACGGTAAATCCAATGGCTACACCGACCTGATGGTCTCCAGCCAGACCGGCAGCGGCAAAACCGCCGCCTTCTTGCTGCCCGTGCTGCACACGCTGATCCAACAAATGGCCGAACAAGAAGCCGCTGAGCGTGCTGAATTCGAACAAGCCTGCGCCGACGCTGCCGCCAAAGGCGAGCCTGCTCCCAAGCGTGCCAAGCGCAAAGACCCCACCAACCCACGCAACTTCAAGGCCCCAACCCCCGGCGCCCTGATCTTGTGCCCCACACGTGAATTGGCCCAACAGGTGGCGCAAGACGCCATTGAGCTGGTCAAGCACACACGCGGTCTGCGCGTGGCCAACGTGGTCGGTGGTATTCCTTACCAGCTGCAAATTGCCAAGCTGCAAAACGCCAACTTGGTGGTGGCCACCCCTGGCCGTTTGCTCGACCTGCAACGCTCCATGCAAATCAAGCTGGACCAAGTGCAGTTTTTGGTGGTGGACGAAGCCGACCGCATGCTCGACCTGGGCTTCTCTGACGACCTGGCCGACATCAACGACATGACCAGCCAGCGCCGCCAGACCATGATGTTCAGCGCCACGTTTGCGCCCCGCATTCAGCAGCTCGCCATGCGCGTGATGCACGACGGTGGTTCTTCGGTCCAGAAAATCCAGATCGACAACCCCCAAGAAAAGCACAACAACATCAAGCAGGTGCTGTTCTGGGCCGACAACGCCCAACACAAGCGCCAGATGCTCGACCACTGGTTGCGTGACGCCACGATCGACCAAGCCATTGTGTTCTCCAGCACCCAAATCGAGTGCGACGGCTTGGCCGCCGACCTGCAGCAAGACGGCTTCTCGGCTGTGGCACTGCACGGCGCTCTGAGCCAAGGCATGCGCAACCGCCGCCTGATGGCTTTGCGCAATGGCCAGGTCCAGATTTTGGTCGCCACCGATGTGGCCGCTCGCGGCATCGACGTGCCCACCATCACCCACGTCTTCAACTTCGGCTTGCCGATGAAAGCCGAGGACTACACCCACCGCATTGGCCGCACAGGCCGCGCCGGCCGCGATGGCCTGGCCGTGACCTTTGCCGAAATGCGCGACCGTCGCAAGATCGGTGACATCGAGGCTTACACGCGTCAGCCCTTCAAGGCCGAGGTGATCCCGGGCCTGGAACCCAAGGTGCGCATGCCCGAAGCTCGCAAGCCCATGGGCCGTGGCGGTGACCGTTTTGGTGGTGAGCGCAATTACGCCAATGCTGGCGGTGGCTTCCGTGGTGGCCGTCCCGCACCAGGTGGCCGCGATGGCGGTGGCTTTGACAACCGCGCCCCGCGTGGCAATTTCCGCGACGAGCAGCCCCGCTTTGAGCAGCGCAGCGAACCCCGCTTCGATGCCCGTAAAGACGGCGGCCGTTTTGACGCACCCCGTGGTGACAACCGCCATGACAACCGCGGCGGTGACCGCTTTGAGCAGCGCGGCGCACCTGCACACCCTTGGGACAAAGGCGACAGCCGCCCTGCACCACGCCAAGACGCTCGCCAAGACGGTGCACGTCAAGGTGGCCGATGGGAAGACCGTGGCGGCGACAACCGAAACGCCGCCCGTCCTGCAC
>JANQXJ010000089.1 GCA_030729445.1 Limnohabitans sp.
CCCGATGCGCCCCCCGGCAGCAAAGGCATCAGCCTCTTCATCGTGCCCAAGTTCACTGTAGCGGCCGACGGCAGCGTGGGTGAGCGCAATGGCATTTACTGCGGTGGGCTGGAGCACAAAATGGGCATCCACGGCAACGCGACTTGCCAAATGGTTTTGGACGAAGCCGTGGGCACCTTGGTGGGCCAACCCAACAAAGGCTTGGCCGCGATGTTTGTGATGATGAACGCCGCCCGACTGGGTGTGGGCAACCAGTCGCTGGGCCTGACCGAAGTGGCATACCAAAACGCGCTGGCCTATGCCAAAGACCGCGTGCAAATGCGCTCGCTCACCGGTGTCAAAGCCCCCGGTAAACCTGCCGACCCGATCATCGTGCACCCCGATGTGCGCCGCATGCTGATGACGGCCAAGGCCTATGCCGAAGGCGGCCGCGCGCTCGCTTGCTACTGCGCCTTGTTGCTTGACAAAGAACTCAACCACCCCGACGAAGCCGTGCGGGCCGAGGCCGCAGAAGTCGTGGCCCTGCTCACGCCCATCGTGAAAGCCTTCACCACCGACAACGCTTGGGAAGCCACTTCGGCCTGCCAGCAAGTCTTTGGCGGTCACGGCTACATCAAGGAGTGGGGCATGGAGCAGTATGTGCGCGACGCCCGCATCAACATGATCTACGAAGGCACCAACACCATCCAGTCACTCGACTTGCTGGGCCGCAAAGTGTTGGGTAACCAGGGTGCCACGCTCAAGAAGTTCGGCAAACTGGTCGAGCAGTTGGTGAAGGCCGAAATGGCCAACGAGGCCATGGGCGAGTTCATCAAGCCGCTGGCCGATCTGGGCCAAAAGCTCACGCAACTGACCGGCGAAGTCGGCATGAAAGCCATGAGCAACGCCGACGAAGTGGGCGCTGCGGCGGTGGACTATTTGCGCGTGGTGGGCCATTTGGTGCTCGGTTATTTCTGGGCCCGCTCGGCGCAGATCGCTTTGGCCAAACTCGCCGAGGCCGAAGAGGAGGCGCAACGCCCCGACCCGTTCTACCAAGCCAAGCTGCAAACCGCGCGTTTTTACTTCACCCGCCTGATGCCCGAAACTTCGAGCCTGATGCGCCGCATCCGCGCCGGCAGCGATGTGCTGATGGACACCGACGCCGCGCTGGCCTGAACTCCAACTTTCAAAAGGAAGAACCCCATGATCAAAGCCGCACTGACCCTGAGCCTGGGCCTGCTGAGCCTGGCCGCACACGCCCAAATGAGCCCGGTGGGCCTGTGGCGCAGCATCGACGACGAGAGCCAGCAGCCCAAAGCCGAGATCCGCATCAGCCAGACAGCAGCGGGCACCTTGTCGGGCGTGGTCGAGCGTTCTTTGCTCACCACCCCCAGCACCGAACCCAACTGCAACCTGTGCACCGACGACCGCAAAGACAAACCCAAAATCGGCATGGAAATCATCCGGGGCGGTCAACAAAGTGACGGCAAAGCGGTGTGGGAGGGTGGGAAAATCCTGGATCCCGAGAACTGCAAAAACTACAGCCTGCGTTTGACGCCGATCGACGGCGGCAAAAAACTCGAAGTCCGTGGCTATATTGGCGCCCCCATTCTGGGTCGCACACAAACCTGGATTCGGGTTCAGTAAGCCTTCTTACCCCTACGACACACCACAAGGACCCGCATGTCTGACATCCTGACCCACACCGACGCGGGGGTGATGACCATCACCTTCAACCGCCTGGACAAAAAGAACTCCATCACCGCCGCCATGTATGCCACCATGGCCGACGCCGTGGCTCAGGCTGCGGCCGATCCCGCCGTTCGGGTCGTGGTGTTTCAGGGGCATGAGAGCATCTTCAGTGCGGGCAACGACATTGGCGACTTTTTGAACCAGCCGCCCAGCACACAAGAGTCGCCCGTGTTCCGCTTTTTGCGCGGCATCGCCACTTTCGAAAAGCCACTGCTCGCCGCTGTGGCCGGGCCTGCGGTGGGCATCGGCACCACCATGCTGTTCCATTGCGACTTGGTCTATGCCGGTGACAATGCGGCGTTCTCCATGCCGTTCGTCAACCTCGGTCTGTGCCCCGAAGCGGCGTCCAGCCTGCTGGCCCCTCGCATGTTCGGCTACCACCGCGCCGCCGAAGCCCTCCTGATGGGCGAGCCCTTTTTTGCCGAAGCTGCGCAAGAAGTTGGCCTGGTCAACCGCGTGGTGCCACCCACCGAAGTCAACGGCTACGCGCAGGCGCAGGCCCGCAAGCTGGCCGCCAAGCCGCTCACGTCACTCATCGCTACCAAGCGCCTCATGAAGGGCGGCGATCAGCAAGCCGTGCTGCAAAAGATGGACGAAGAAGGCCGAGACTTTGGTCGCATGCTGCGCGAGCCCGCTGCCAAAGAGGCGTTTGGTGCTTTCATGGAAAAGCGCAAACCGGACTTTTCCAAACTTTGATGGCTGGGGCTTGCCGAACGCGGTTCTTCCCTAGAATCCCAGGCATGCCCCAACGTTCACCTGCCCCCATCGTTCTGGAACCCGAGTACATCGAAGGTTTTCGCCAGATCTACGAAGAAAAAATCGTCTTCAACAAAACCTTGGGCTTGAAGCTCGTCAAGGTCACGCCCGAGGGCGTGGAGGCCCGCATCGACATGCGGCCTGAGTTGGTGGGGCACTTCGCCTACAACCGCATCCACGGCGGCGTCATCAGCGCCGTGCTCGACGCCATCGGCAGCGCGGCGGTGATGGCCGCACTGGCCGCCAAACACATGGACGAGCCACCCGCCAAACGCCTGGAGCGCTTTGCCAAGCTGGGCACCATCGACTTGCGGGTGGACTACCTGCGCCCCGGCATTGGAGAGCACTTCACCATCACCGCCAACGCCTTGCGTGTGGGCTCGCGTGTTGGGTCCTCACGCATGGAGTTTTGCGGGCCCGACGGCACCTTGATGTCCACGGGCGCTGCGGCTTACATCGTGTCCTGAGCGCTACAAGCCGAATCACTCGGCAGGCACGGGCCTGGGCTTGCCTTGGTCGTCCACCGCCACATAGGTCAGGTTCGCTTCGGTGACCTTGATGTACTGCCCCTGCAATTGAAAACGTTCAGCAAACACCTCCACCTTGACGGTGACCGAGGTGCGGCCCACGCGCACGATGCGCGAGAAAAACGACAAGATGTCGCCCACCTTGACGGCCTGTTTGAAGATGAACTCGTTCACCGCCACGGTGACCATGCGCCCGCGCACGCGCCGCGCGGGCAACACGGCCCCCGCCAAGTCGACCTGCGCCATGACCCAGCCGCCAAAAATATCGCCGCTGGCATTGCAGTCGGCGGGCATGGGGATGACCTTGAGCACCAGCTCCTGGTCGGTGGGCAAAGAAACAGTGTTGGGATGTGAGGTGTCAGACATGGGCACAATCGGTGGTTAACGTCAAAACCGGATTGTCCCTTATGCGCCACCACGGCGAAACCGCTGCCCCTGCTTCTCCTCATGCCCGTGGCGCCAAGCCCGGCGCTGCGCCTCAAACACCGCTCGGCAACGACTGGAAAACCTTGTCACGCCTCTTGCCTTATTTGTGGCAATACAAGTGGCGTGTGGTCATTGCGCTCAGCCTCATGGTGTGTGCCAAGCTGGCCAATGTGAGTGTGCCCCTGCTGCTCAAAGAGCTGGTGGACGCCATGAGCCTCAAACCCGGTGACCCCCAAGCGGTCTTGGTGGTGCCCGTGGCCTTGTTGGTGGGTTACGGCGCTTTGCGTTTGATGACGTCCGCATTCACCGAGTTGCGCGAGCTGGTGTTTGCCAAGGCCACACAAGGCGCATCGCGCAGCATTGCCTTGCAAACTTTTGAGCACCTGCATGCACTCAGCCTGCGCTTTCATCTGGCGCGGCAGACCGGGGGCATGACACGCGACATCGAGCGCGGTGTGCGCGGCATCGAGTCGCTGATTTCTTATTCCCTCTACAGCGTCATCCCGACCTTGATCGAGGTGGGCCTGGTACTGACGATTTTGGCGGTCAAGTTCGACGCGTGGTTCGCGGGCATCACCTTGGCGGCCTTGGCGTTTTATATTTTCTTCACGGTGCGCGTGACGGAGTGGCGCACGCAGTTCCGCAAGCAGGCCAACGAGTTCGATTCGGCCGCCCACACCCGGGCGGTGGACTCGCTGTTGAACTACGAAACCGTCAAATACTTTGGCAATGAGCGATTCGAGGCGGGCCGCTACGACGAAAGTCTGGAGCGGCTGCGCTTGTCGCGCCTGAAGGCACAAACCTCCTTGTCCTTGCTCAACACCGGGCAGCAGCTCATCATCGCGTCGGCCTTGGTGGCCATGCTCTGGCGGGCCACCGAAGGGGTGGTGGCCGGGCGCATGACTTTGGGCGACTTGGTCATGATCAACGCTTTCATGATCCAGCTCTACATTCCGCTGAACTTTTTGGGTGTGCTGTACCGTGAGATCAAACAAAGCCTGACCGACCTGGACAAGATGTTTGTGCTGATGGACCGCGAGCGCGAAGTGGCCGATGCGCCGGGTGCCCAAGCTTTGGCTTTGCAAGGCGCGCCCGATGTGGTGTTTGACCGCGTGTCCTTTGCCTATGAAAGCGACAGGCCAATTCTCAAAGACATCAACTTCACCATTCCCGCGGGCAAAACGGTGGCGGTGGTGGGGCCTTCGGGTTCGGGCAAATCTACGCTGGCGCGTTTGATGTTCCGTTTTTACGATGTGCAGCAAGGCTTCATCCGTATCTCAGGCCAGGACATCCGGCAAGTCACGCAAGCGAGTGTGCGCCAGGCCTTGGGCATCGTGCCGCAAGACACGGTGCTGTTCAACGACAGCGTGGCCTACAACATCGCTTATGGCCGCCCCGGGGCCAGCCAGGCCGAGATCGAGGGCGCGGCACGTTCGGCCCGCATCCACGACTTCATCGCTTCCACACCCAAGGGTTACCAAACCTCGGTGGGTGAGCGCGGGTTGAAGTTGTCGGGCGGTGAAAAACAGCGCGTGGCCATTGCCCGCACCCTGCTCAAAAACCCACCGATCTTGGTGTTCGACGAAGCCACCTCGGCGCTCGATTCGGCCAACGAACGCGCCATCCAGTCTGAGCTGGCCAGCGTGGCGCAAAACAAAACCACCTTGGTGATCGCTCACCGCCTGTCCACGGTGGTCGATGCGCACGAGATTTTGGTGATGGACGCAGGCCAGATCATCGAGCGCGGCAATCACGCCGAGCTGCTGGCCCAACAAGGGCGTTACGCCAGCATGTGGGCGATGCAGCAGTCGGGCGAGTAAACGGAGGCTTGTTCAGCGCTCGTCGAAACTGATCACCACACGCTCGCTGGTCGGACGGGCTTGGCAAGACAGGATGAAGCCTTGTTCGACTTCAGGCTTCTCGAGCGTGAAGTTCTTCTCCATCTCGGTCGTGCCTTCCATGACTTTGCAGCGGCAGGTGCAGCACACCCCGGCTTTGCAGGAGTAGGGCAGGTCCAGGCCCAGCGACACGGCGATGTCGAGGATCTTTTCGTTCCGGTTCATCGGCATGTTGTAAGGCTTGCCGTCCAGCACCACGGTGAGTTGTACTTCGCCTTGCTCGCGCGTGGCGGGGTGGCCCAGCACGGCTTTTGCGCGGGCCTCGGGGGCCAGGGCATCCAGTGTGGGGGAGCTGAAGCGCTCGGTGCGGATGCGCTCGGCTTTCACGCCTGCGGTCAGCAGCGCCTGCTCGGTGGCTTCGATCATGGCCTCTGGGCCGCATACAAACACCTCGTCCATGCTGCCCACGGGCAAAAACGCATCGATGATGGCTTGCACTTTGGCGCCGTCGATGCGGCCTTCGAGCAGAGGTACTTCTTGCGCCTGGCGCGAGAGCACATGGATCAAAGTCAGGCGCGAGGGATAACGGTCTTTCAGATCTTGCAGGGCTTCATTGAACATCACGCTGTCCATGCGGCGGTTGCCATAGACCAGGGTGAATTTGCTCTCGGGTTGGTCTTCCAGGGTGCTGGCCAGGATGGACAAGATGGGCGTGATGCCCGAGCCTGCTGCAAAACCCACGCGGTGAATGGCGCGGGGCCGTTGCACCACAAAGCGGCCATCGGGTGGCATCACGCGCAGGGTGTCACCTGCTTGGAGTTGGGTGGCGGCCCAGTTAGAGAACACGCCGCCTTCCACGGGGCGAATGCCCACTTCGAGCAAGCCGTTCTTTTGCAACTGGCTGCGGGCCGAGCTGATGGAATAGCTGCGGCGCACATCTGCGCCGTTGATGTCCGCACGCAAGGTCAGGAACTGGCCCGGCTGGAAGTCGAAGCTGCTGCGCAGATCGGCAGGGACATTCAGCGTGATCGCTACGGCACCAGCCGCTTCGGGGTTGACGCGTGCGATCGGGAGGTCATGAAAACGGGGTGCGGACATGGTGCTTCAGGGCGGCAAGGCCGCTCAGTAAGGTTTGAAGTAATCAAAGGGCTCCATGCAGGCCAGGCACCGGTAAAGGGCCTTGCAGGCGGTCGAGCCGAAATGGGAGGTTTCGGTGGTGTTGGCCGAGCCGCATTGGGGGCAGTGCACCACCTCGGGCTTGGCGCTGCGAGAAGCAAACTGCACCACGCTGGCTGCGCCCGAGGATGTGCTGGCGCAGGCGTGCGGCGGGGCAATGCCATAGGCACGCAGCTTGTCTTTGGCGGCGTCGCTCATCCAGTCGGTGGTCCAGGCGGGGGCCAGTTGTGTGACCACGCGGCCTTGCAGCCCATGGGCTTGCAGCAGGGCTTTCACATCGTCCTCGATCGCGCCCATGGCCGGGCAGCCGCTGTAGGTGGGCGTGATCACCACGTCCAGTCCCGCTTCTCCTGCCCTCACGTCGCGCAAGATGCCCAGCTCGCGCAAGGTGACCACCGGAATTTCCGGGTCGGTCAAGCCGTCGAGCAGGGTCCAGGCACGGGCCACATCGGCGGGGCTGGGCTGCGAAGTGAGGGTGGACATGGCTTGTGGCTTACCAGGTGGCTTGCGGGTGGGCGCGGGCCAGGCTTTGCATTTCGGCCAGCACAAAGCCCAGGTGCTCGGAGTGGAGGCCTTGTTTGCCTGTGGGCACAAAGCCACCATCGGCCGGGCGCTGGAGGGTGGCCTCTTGCAGCGCTTCATTCACGATCTGGTTCCAGTCGTTTTGCAAAGCGGCCATGTCGATGCCCGTGCCGTTGGCCAGCGCGGCGGCTTCATGCGGGCTGCTGGCCCAAAATTCCTGGGTGTAGGGCAGCAGCTGGTCAACGGCCGCTTGCGCTTTGGCATGGGACTCGTTGGTGCCGTCGCCCAGACGCACCAGCCAGTCGCGAGAATGGCGAAGGTGGTAGCGGACTTCTTTGAGTGACTTGGCGGCAATCGCGGCCAGTTGCGTGTCTTTGGACGACTGCAGTTGGTCCCACACCAGCACCATCAGGCTGCTGTACAAGAAGTTGCGCGCCATGGTCATGGCGAAATCGCGGTCGCCTTGGGCTGTAGCCGACATGAGTGGCATGTGCGGTAATTCGCACAAGGTGTAGTTCTTGAAGTCGGGCACGTCGCGGAAATACGCCAGCGTGTCTTCGGTGGCGCCACCGCCTTGCAGCGCGGCCGCGTGCTGGTAAAGCATGCGGGCCTGGCCCACCAGGTCCAGGCTGTTGTTGGACAGCGCGATGTCCTCTTCCAGGATGGGGCCGTGGCCACACCATTCGGCGTTGCGCTGTCCGAGAATCAGCGCGTTGTCGGCCAGGTGCAGGAGATAGTCAATAGGAGCATTCATAGGGGCACTCATCGCCGCTCACATGTGTCCGACTTCGTCGGGGATTTGGTAAAAGGTCGGGTGGCGGTACACCTTGTCGCTGGCCGGGTCAAAGAATTCGGGCTTGTCGTTGGGCTCGCTCGCCGAAATGTTGGCCGAGGGCACCACCCAGATGCTCACGCCTTCTTGGCGGCGGGTGTAGACATCACGCGCCATCTGCAAAGCGTGCTCTGAATCCGAAGCGTGCAGGCTGCCGCAGTGCTTGTGCTCCAGACCCTGCTTGGAGCGGACAAAAACCTCCCACAGAGGCCATTCTTTGAGTGCGGCGGTGCTCATGCTGCTTCCTTCATCTGACGTTGCTGTTGTTTCTTGGCGTGGGCCAGTGCCGCTTCGCGCACCCAGGCGCCGTCGTTCCAGGCCTTGACGCGGGCGCCTAGGCGCTCCTTGTTGCAGGGGCCGTTGCCGTTGACGGTGGCCCAGAACTCGTCCCAGTCGATCTGGCCGTAGTCGTGGGCTTGACGCGCTTCGTTCCACTTCAAGTCCGGGTCAGGCAAGGTCACGCCCAGCAACTTGGCTTGCGGCACGGTGGCGTCGACAAATTTTTGACGCAGGTCGTCGTTGCTGATGCGCTTGATGCCCCAGCGCATGCCTTGTGCGCTGTTGGGGCTGTCGGCGTCAGGCGGCCCGAACATGGCCAAGCACTTCCACCACCAGCGGTTCACGGCATCCTGCACCATGGCTTTTTGCTCAGCTGTGCCTTGCATCATCACCAGCAGGGCTTCGTAGCCTTGGCGCTGATGGAAGCTTTCTTCTTTGCACACCCGCACCATGGCGCGGGCGTAAGGGCCATACGAGCAGCGGCACAAGGGCACCTGGTTCATGATGGCCGCGCCATCGACCAGCCAGCCGACCACGCCCACATCGGCCCAGTTGAGCGTGGGGTAGTTGAAGATGGAGCTGTATTTGGCTTTGCCGCTGTGCAGTGCGTCCAGCATCTGGTCGCGGCTGGTACCCAAGGTTTCGGCAGCGCTGTACAAGTACAGGCCGTGCCCGCCTTCGTCTTGCACTTTCGCGATCAAAATGGCTTTGCGTTTCAGGCTGGGCGCGCGACTGATCCAGTTGCCTTCGGGCAGCATGCCGACGATTTCGCTGTGCGCGTGCTGGCTGATCTGGCGCACCAGGGTTTTGCGGTAGGCCTCTGGCATCCATTCGCGGGGTTCGATGCGGCCGTCGGCGTCGATGCGGGCGTCAAAGGCCGCTTGCAGGGCAGCGTCTTGGGCATTCAGGGCTTTGGGGACGGCCTTCAGACCGGCCGACTTGGCGTCTTCGGTTCCGTCCGGGACGCTGAAAGATTGCGTGTACATGGGCTTCTCCTGCGCCAAACAGGATGGGATGATCGCGGCGCGGGTGCCAGTATAACCATTAACCGACCGTTCGGTCGGTTAATTTCAGTGCTTTGCGCTCAGGTATTTCCCTGATGAGCCTGGCGTGTGACGTCAATCGCCAAACTCAGAGCGGTGTCGCATAAAGCTTTTGGTGTTTCAGGAGGATTCAACCGCCCAGTTCTTGCCAGAGCCTCGCGCCAATGCGGGCCCCACCACGTCCAGCGCCTTGCGGATCTGGTCCTTCAAGGTGAAGGGTGGGTTGATGACAAACATGCCGCTGGCCACCAAGCCGCCTTCGTCGCCGGGGCCCCGACCGATCGCCAAGGTGGCGTTGAGCCAAGGCTTTTGTGACTGGTTGGCCAAGGTGCGCAGGCGTTTGGGCAGGTCGTGCGCCTCAGGGCGCGGGATGATGGGGTACCAAACCAGGTAAGTGCCCGTGGAAAAGCGCTTGATGTATTCCTGAATCACGTTCGCCACTTTGGCGTAATCGGATTTGATCTCGTAGCTGGGGTCGATCAGCACCATGGCGCGCTTGGAGCCTGTGGCCGATGGCGGTGGGGGCAGCAGCTTTTTGAGGGCCTCAAAGCCGTCTTCGCGGCTCACCGTGACCGTGCGTCCGGCTTCAAGCTGCGCGATGTTGGACATCAGGGCTTTGCTGTCGGTGGGGTGCAATTCGAACAGGCGCAAGCGGTCGCGCGATTCGTGGCGCATCAGCCGTTGCATCAAAAAGGGCGAGCCCGGGTAAATCTTGGCTTGCCCGTTGGGGTTGAAGCTGGCGATTTGTTCCAAGTAGTCCTGCACGGGCTCAGGGAGAGCCTCTAGCTTTTCAGCCGCCTCCAAGAGTTTGAAGAGACCGTCCTCAGCTTCAGCCCCTTTTTGGGAGTAATCGCCGTCCAGTCGGTACAAACCGGCCCCGGCGTGGGTGTCAATGAGGGTGATGCCGGCCTCTTTTTGCATGAGGTGGCGCATGGTGGCGAGCAAGGTGATGTGTTTGAGCACATCGGCATGGTTGCCCGCGTGAAAAGCGTGTCGGTAACTGAACATGCCTTGATGGTAACCAATAACGCCCGCAAGTCCTTGATTTTTCGTATAATAGAAGGCTTCGCAGCGATTCAGTGGTCCCGCGGCGAAGGCGCCATCTGCCGCAAGGCATTGGCAATTTCCCACCTAAGAGGCTCCCAATAGAGGAGCACCGACCGTGGAAAAGGACCCGCCAAACCTTTCTTTTAAAGAGAAAACTCATGACAACAACTTTCAGCGCAAAACCCGCTGAGGTCGTGCACGAGTGGTTTGTGATTGACGCGACCGACAAGGTCCTCGGACGAGTAGCCAGCGAAGTTGCTCTCCGTTTGCGCGGCAAACACAAGGCCATTTACACGCCTCACGTCGACACCGGTGACTTCATCGTCATCATCAATGCTGCCCAGCTCAAAGTGACGGGCACCAAGACCATCGACAAAGTGTATTACCGTCACTCGGGTTATCCCGGCGGTATCACTGCAACCAACTTCCGCGACATGCAAGCCAAGCACCCTGGCCGCGCACTCGAGAAGGCTGTCAAGGGCATGCTGCCCAAGGGCCCACTCGGTTACGCCATGATCAAGAAACTCAAGGTGTATGGTGGCGCTGAGCACCCACACACCGCCCAACAGCCTAAAGTGCTGGACATCTAAGGAGCCTTGAGATGATTGGTGAATGGAACAATGGCACAGGCCGTCGCAAATCCAGCGTCGCCCGCGTGTTTCTGAAAAAAGGCACTGGCAAGATCACGGTCAACGGCAAGGACATCCAAGCCTACTTCGGCCGCGAAACTTCGATCATGATCGCCAAGCAACCCCTCATGTTGACCAACCATGCCGAAACTTTCGACATCATGATCAACGTGCACGGCGGTGGCGAATCCGGTCAAGCCGGCGCATCGCGCCACGGCATCACCCGCGCCCTGATTGACTACGATGCAACGCTCAAGCCTGCGCTGAGCCAAGCTGGTTTTGTCACCCGTGACGCCCGTGAAGTCGAACGTAAAAAGGTTGGCTTGCACTCTGCACGTCGCCGCAAGCAGTTCTCCAAGCGTTAATCCGCTTTTTCTGCTTCATCAAAAAGCCGCACCGGTTCGCCGTGGCGGCTTTTTGTTTGTGCGCTTGGGGATTGAAAAGCCCATGAGCCCAGTAGCGTTACTGCTGCAGACAGGCGGTAATTCCCGACCAGCGCGCTATACTATTTGACATTGAACCGGAGAAACACCATGAGCGCTCTTGCTGAAAATATCCAAACCGAAATGCCCGAACCGATTGTCTTCACCGACAGCGCGGCCGCCAAGGTGGCTGACCTGATCGCCGAAGAGGGCAACCCTGATTTGAAGCTGCGCGTGTTTGTCCAAGGTGGTGGCTGCTCGGGCTTTCAGTACGGCTTCACCTTCGATGAAATCACCAACGAAGACGACACCACCATGAGCAAAAATGGCGTGTCTCTGTTGATCGACGCCATGAGTTACCAGTACTTGATTGGCGCTGAGATTGACTACAAAGAAGATTTGCAGGGCGCTCAGTTCGTCATCAAGAATCCGAACGCCACATCGACTTGCGGCTGCGGTTCTTCTTTCTCGACCTGATTTCAGACTGAGGTCAGCTGGGCTGGCCCAATATCAACGGGGGTAAATGGCCCCCAAAACACGGGCGCCTCGGGCGCCCGTGACGCTTGGTAGGCTGGATGTTTCACGTCGTACGGTTTTGAACGCCAGCCAGGCAAAGGCGGCAGCTTCCACTTGCAGTGGCGGCAGGCCTTGCAAATCGCTGCTGACCACCTGAAGTTGGGGTAGGTGGTGGGCCAAGCGGCGCATCAAATGGCTGTTCAAGGCGCCACCACCACACACAATCAGCGTCTGCGCATTGGCGGCGTGTTGCAAAACATCTTGTGCACATGCCAGCGCTGTGAACTCTGTCAAAGTGGCTTGCACATCCTGTGCCGCCAACGTGGCTTTGGGTAAACGTGTTTGCAGCCAGGACGGATTGAAAAGGTCACGCCCTGTGCTTTTTGGCGGAGCGCGGTGCAGATAGTTTTCACCCATCAAGTTGTCCAGCAATTCGGGCAAAACACGACCTCCAGCCGCCCAGGCGCCATCGCGGTCAAACGGGGCTCCTGTGTGCTTGGCGCACCAGTGGTCCATGAGTGCGTTACCTGGGCCGCAGTCCCAACCCAAGACATCGCCCTGCGGGTGAAGTACGCTGAGGTTGGAGATGCCCCCAATGTTGAGCACGGCCACGCAACGCCCCGGCTGTGCAAACACGCCTTGGTGAAAAGCAGGCACCAGCGGTGCCCCTTGTCCTCCTGCTGCCAGATCCCGACTTCTGAAATCGGACACGACGTCAATGCCCGTCAATTCGGCCAACAAAGCGGGGTTGATCAGTTGCAGGGTGTAGCCCACCGCAGCTTGGTGGCGTGCCACATCCGCATCGAACTCGAGAGGGCGATGGCGCACGGTTTGGCCATGGGCTCCGATGGCGCTGACCTGTTCACAATGGATGCTGGTTTGGTGCAACAAGCGTTGAACCACTTCGGCGTAATGGCGCGAGATGGCATTACCAACCAGGGCGCTGCGGTGCAGTTCGTCCGTCCCACTTTGGTTGAGCGCGAGCAATTCACTGCGAAAAGCTGGCTCAAAAGACTCAAAATCATGGGCCACCACCTTCAATCGACCGGCATTGTCAATGCTGGCGATGATTCCATCCACCCCATCTAAGGAGGTGCCGGACATGAGTCCGATGAAGAAAGTGGGGGTCATTCAGGGGACAGAGGAGGGGTTGGGCCCGCAGGATCGGGGCATGTCTGAAGGAGTCAAGAAGCGACCCTATAGACCAGCAGTTTATTGGCTGCTGACTTCTCGCATTTGGGCAGCGGCTTGCAACTGCGATTGGGCTTGCCCCACCTGAGCGACGAATCGCGCCATAGAGGTTGGCGCAATGGGGCCGCTTTGAGCTTGCTGGATGATTTTTTGTGGATCAACGTGCACGCCATTCACACGAAATTCAAAGTGCAAATGGGGGCCAGTGGACCAACCGGTAGAACCCACAGCACCAATAACCTGACCTTTTTGCACAGTTTGGCGGCTACGAACTTGGATGCGGCTCAAGTGCGCATACAAGGTGGAGTGGCCATTGCCATGTCGAATTTCGACCACATTGCCATAACCACCTTTTCGGCCTGCAAAAGTGACCACACCGTCACCCACCGTCATGGCGGGTGTACCCGTTGGAGCGGCGTAATCCACACCGCGGTGAGCCTGTTTGGTTTTAAAAATAGGATGCAGTCGCATCGAAAAACCACTGGTTTGGCGAGAGAAATTCAGAGGCGATGCGAGGTAGGAGCGGCTCAAGCTCTTGCCGTCCATGTCGTAATAATTACCCTTTTGGCCTGGCTCTTGGAACCAAACCGCGTCGTATTGTTTGTTGTCATTGTGAAATTCAGCGCTGAGCACTCGGCCTGTGCGCAAGGGTTCACCATCGGCTTCGAGCACTTCGTAAACCACTGAAAAGCGAGCGCCTTTGCGCAGAGTGCGGTGGAAATCGATTTGATTCGAAAAAATCTGGGTCAGTTGATGAATCACCGGGTCAGGCAGGCGAGCCTCATCAGCGGCATCGTAGAGCGAACGTGTCACCGTTCCACCAGTCATTCGGATACTGGTGTTCATGGGCGAGGTCTCAAGCGCCGCTTGGAATCCTTGGCCGGAACGCTCTACGCGCAGACGCTGGAAGAAGGTGTCATTTTCGTTTTTGAGCCAACGAACGCTCAGAGAAAGAAGAGACTGCTGACCGGTGACTTCGGCAGAAACTGCACGGCCGCCTTGTTGCAGAGCCTGACGGGCCAAGGGGTGTTTGCGCAAAAAGGCAGCGGCTTCGGCATCGACCAGCCCCAATCGGCGCAACAAAGCTTCGGGGGTGTCGGAAGCACGGGTCAGGTCTGATCGCGTCAGATTGACTTGGAATTCGTCCAGCTGTTCAGCTTGGGATTCGAGTTGAGCGATCTCCACAGGCACCGTGATGTTGACCACGGGTTGATCGGCGATGTCTGGCCCCAGATTGGCCACCGCAAAAGCGCCACCACCACCCACGAGCAAGATGCTGGCCAAGCTGGCAACGATGGTTTTGGGATAACTTTTGAGCCACCCTTGAAAAACCAAACTGGCTTGGTTGAGTTGAGGGTGGTAGCCGTCCAGCCAAGCCAGCAACTTTTGCGTGGCGATCAAAACCGCACCCAACACGGCTGTACCGATGAACAAAATGTTCAGCAGCAAAGCCGTCAATCGAGATTGAATGTTGGACAGAGTGGGCATGGAAAAGGGGATAAAGGCGAAATCAGTGCAAACAAGCAGCGAATGGTTCGCCAAGCAACTTCGGGTCGCACATAAAATGCTTTCCAAAATGCAGCTTCTATTGTACAGGGCTACTCCGCAGTCAACACAGAAAAAACCCTTATGAATCAACCCCTTGTTACAAAATATCCGGTCAATGACCGTGTCTTGAATGCTTTGGAAGTGACTTTACGAGGGTGTGAGGAACTGATTCCTCAAGAAGATTGGCTGCAAAAGCTGGCCAAATCCGAGGCCACAGGCGTGCCCCTGCGCATCAAATTGGGCCTGGACCCAACGGCACCCGACATCCACATCGGCCATACCGTGGTGCTCAACAAGATGCGCCAGCTGCAGGACTTGGGCCATCAGGTCATCTTTCTGATCGGTGACTTCACCAGCCTCATTGGCGACCCGTCTGGCCGCAACAGCACCCGCCCGCCCCTCACGCCCGAGCAGATCAAGGCGAACGCCGAGACCTATTACAAACAAGCCAGTTTGGTGCTGGACCCCTCTAAAACAGAGATCCGCTACAACAGTGAGTGGTCGCTACCATTGGGTTCCATGGGCATGATCCAGCTGGCGGCCAAGTACACCGTGGCCCGCATGATGGAGCGCAATGACTTCCACGACCGCTTCAAGGCCGGTACCCCCATTTCGGTGCATGAGTTCCTGTACCCGCTGATGCAGGGCTACGACTCGGTCGCGCTCAAAAGCGACCTGGAGCTGGGTGGCACCGACCAAAAATTCAACTTGCTGATGGGCCGCCACCTGCAGGCCGAGTATGGCCAAGAGCCGCAGTGCATCTTGACCATGCCGCTGCTCGAAGGCCTGGACGGCGTGGACAAGATGTCCAAATCCAAGAACAACTACATCGGCATTGCCGAAGAGCCCAACACCATGTTCGCCAAGGTGCTGAGCATTTCGGACACCTTGATGTGGCGCTGGTACACGCTTCTCTCCTTCAAGTCGATGGCCGAGATCGAGTCGCTGAAAAAAGAAGTCGAAGGCGGGCGCAACCCCAAAGACGCCAAGGTCATGCTGGCCAAGGAAATCACCGCCCGTTTCCACAGCGCAGCGGCCGCCGAGGCAGCCGAGCAAGATTTCATCAACCGCAGCAAAGGCGGTGTGCCTGACGACATCCCTGAAGTGTCCTTGTCGGGTGCGCCCATGGGCATTGGGGCCTTGCTCAAGTCGGCGGGCCTGGCCCCGTCGACCACAGAGGCCGGACGTCTGATCGACGGCGGGGGAGTCCGTGTGGACTCCAGCGTGGTCAGCGACAAGGGTTTGAAACTCGAAGCGGGGACTTACGTGGTGCAGGTGGGCAAGCGCAAATTTGCCAGGGTCACGCTGTCTTGATCGGGGGCTGGCGCACGGAGAGCTCATCCAGCGGGGGTATGCTGAGCCCATGAAACGATTCGATGCTTGGATGACGCCAACCCGCATGCTGTGGGCTTCGGTGGTGGTGGCCTTGGTCACCATTGCCCTGAAGACCGGGGCTTGGTGGTTGACCGATTCGGTCGGTTTGCTATCGGACGCGATGGAGTCGCTGGTCAACCTGGCCAGCGCGGTCTTCGGTTTGATGATGGTGACGATTGCGGCACGCCCCGCCGACGACGACCATCCCTACGGCCACCACAAGGCCGAGTATTTTTCTTCTGGTTTTGAAGGCATCCTGATCTTGGTGGCCGCGCTGGGCATCATTTGGGTGGCGGCTCATCGCTTGTTCGATCCGCAGCCGATAGAGCAGGTTGGTTGGGGCTTGGCCTTGTCGGTGGGCAGCTCGGCGCTGAACGGTTTTCTGGCTTGGCTCATGTTTCGCGCTGCCCGGCAGCACCGCTCACTGGCGCTCGAAGCCGATGCCCGGCACTTGGTGACCGACGTTTGGACATCGGCAGGCGTGGTGGTGGGCATTGCCTTGGTCAGTGTCACGGGTTGGTTGTGGCTGGATGCCGTGGTCGCCATCGGCGTGGCCCTGAATATTCTGAAAGAAGGCTGGAGCTTGGTTTGGCGCTCTTCGCAGGGCCTGATGGACGAGGCGCTGGAGCCTGAAGTGCTGGCCGATGTGCAGCGGGTGCTCGATGGCTTTGCCCACCAGCGCGGCGAGACCGAGATCATCCGTTTTGACCACTTGAACACCCGCCAAGCAGGGCAACGCCGTTTTGTGGACGTGCACATGCACATGCCCGCCAGCTGGACGTTGGGCCGGGCCGCTGCCTTGCGTGCCAGTGTGGAGCAGGCGCTGATGAGCGAGGTGCCCGGCTTGCGGGCCACCATCCAGCTTTTGCCCAGCGATGTGGAAGCGCACTTTGACGATGCGAGGGACTTGAAATGATCGCGGTGTTGCAAAGAGTCAGTGAAGCCAGCGTGCGAGTGGATGGGGCGGTGATTGGCCAGATTGACGCGGGCTTGCTGGTGCTGCTGTGCGCCGAAAAAGGTGACACCGAAGCGGTGGCCGACAAGATGCTGGCCAAGATGCTCAAGCTGCGCATCTTCAGCGACGAGGCGGGCAAGATGAACCGGAGTGTGCAGGACGTGGGTGGTGGTTTGCTGGTGGTCAGCCAGTTCACATTGGCCGCCGATGTCGCAGGGGGCAACCGCCCGAGCTTCACACAGGCAGCGGCGCCCGAAGACGGTCGGCGCTTGTATGAGCACTTTGTGGCGCAGGCCCGAGCCGCGCACCCGCTCGTGCAGACGGGTCAGTTTGCGGCCGACATGAAGGTGTCGCTGGTCAATGACGGGCCCATCACCATCCCGATGCGCATGGGTGCTTGAGCATTAGAAGTCGGTGTGGGTGCGACCAACTTAACGGTGGCCTTGAGCGCAAAGGCCATTCCCGATCCCCGCCACCGATAATCGGTGCATGACTGCCCAAAACCAAGACGCGACATCGACTCGCTTTGACCAGCTTGCGCTGGCCCCCGCCACCCTTCAAAACCTCGAACAACTGGGCTATACCCAGATGACGCCCATCCAGGCGGCCAGCTTGCCGCTGACCTTGGCTGGGCAAGACCTGATCGCCCAAGCCAGCACGGGCAGCGGCAAAACGGCGGCCTTCGGCCTGCCCTTGATCGAGCGCCTGCAAACGGCGGGTTCGCCCAGTGCCGCCATTCAGGCCGTGGTTTTGTGTCCCACCCGCGAGCTGGCCGACCAAGTGACCCAAGAAATTCGTCGCCTGGCCCGTGCCCGGCAAAACGTCAAGGTTGTGACCCTGTGTGGCGGTGTGGCCCTGCGCGGCCAGACATTGAGTTTGGAGCATGGCGCCGATGTGGTGGTCGGTACGCCCGGCCGAATTCTGGACCACTTGGAACGCGGTTCTTTGAGTTTGGCGGGTGTGAACACGCTGGTGTTGGACGAAGCCGACCGCATGCTGGACATGGGCTTTTTTGACGACATCGCCAAGGTGGTGCGCCAGTGCGCCAAAGACCGCCAAACGCTGCTGTTCTCGGCCACTTACCCCGAGGGCATCGCCAAGTTGGCCGCGCAGTTCATGCGTTCGCCGCAGACCGTGAAAGTGGAGGCACAGCACAGCGCCCACAAAATTCGTCAGGTGTTTTACGAGGTGAATGAGAACCAGCGCCTGGATGCGGTGTCCAAACTGTTGGCGCATTTCCGCCCCGAGCGCACGCTCGCGTTTTGCAACACCAAGCAGCAGTGCCGTGATCTGATGGCAGTGCTGCAGGCACAGGGTTACAGCGCGCTGGCGCTGTTTGGCGAGTTGGAGCAGCGCGAACGTGATCAGGTGCTGGTGCAGTTTGCCAACCGCAGTTGTTCGGTGTTGGTGGCCACCGATGTGGCCTCGCGCGGGTTGGATGTGGAGGGCCTTGAAGCCGTGATCAACGTGGACGTGACGCCCGACCCTGAGATTCATATTCACCGCATTGGCCGCACGGGCCGGGGTGATGCCGAAGGCCTGGCCCTGACGCTGGCGAGCATGGACGAGATGGGCGCAGTCGGCAAGATTGAGGTGATGCAGGGCCGGGAATCCCATTGGGCACCTTTGGCCGATGTGGTGCCCTCAGCGGGTGGCCCCTTGAAGCCGCCCATGCGCACCTTGCAAATTGTGGGTGGTCGCAAAGAGAAGATTCGGGCGGGTGACGTGATGGGAGCGCTGGCGGGCGAGTGTGGTTTGACCCGCGAGCAGGTGGGCAAGATCAATGTGAATGAGTTCTCCACCTATGTGGCGGTGCAGGCGGAGTTGGCCAAAAAGGTGGAGGCACAGTTGTCACACGGCAAGATCAAGGGCAAGAGCGTGAAGGTTCGTTTGCTCTGAGGTCTTTGCCTTTTGTCTGTTGATTTGGCCTTGTGTGCCTTTCGCTTGGGCGGTGTGTGAGGGGATGCGGCGGGTTCCTCATAACGGGGTACCGTAAATCGTCACCCGCCGCATCCCCTCACACACCTGGGTGGTCTGTTTGGCGAAAGACGCGCTGTCAACGAGCGGTATTCGGTTCCAGGCCACGACTGCCTGGTGCGACCTAACGTGAACAGTCAGCGGGTTTGAAAACCGCACCACGGCCTTGAATGGGGTGGGGCCGGGTGACGATTTACGGTACCCCGTTATGAGGAACCCGGCCCCACCCCATTCAAGGCCTCTCAGCGCAAGCTTTAGGGAACTTTCCCGAAAAACATGGAGCCAGAGAACTTAAACGTAGGGGTTCTTCAACCCCAACCCCGCCAAAATGGCCACCTCATAAGCCTCCATCTCCTCGGCATCGGCAGTACTGGTCTCGTGGTCCCAGCCCTGCGCATGCAAGGTGCCGTGCACCAGCAAATGCGCGTAGTGCGCTGCCAGCGTCTTGCCTTGCTCCTTGGCCTCACGCGCCACCACTGGGGCGCACAACACCAGATCGGCCATCACCACAGGTTCCTGCTCGTAATCAAAGGTCAGCACATTGGTGGCGTAGTCTTTTTTGCGGTAACTCTGGTTCAACGCACGGCCTTCTTCTTCGCCCACGATGCGCACCGTGATTTCGGCGTCGTCTGCCAGCGCGTGGCGAATGGCGCGGGTGACCGCGTGGCGGGGCAGGGCGGCGCGGTGGCGGGCTGCATAGGGAATGTCGCCAAATTGCAGGGACAGCTGGAGTTGTTTCAGGGCCATGGGGTTCTGTTGGAAATTCAATCGTCGGTAGGCAAAGGCTAGCGGCGGGTTGTGACACCTGCCCGCATGGCGGCGCTGCCTTGCGCGTCGTAGGCATCCACAATGCGGGCCACCAGCGGGTGGCGCACCACGTCGGCACTCGAAAAGCGTGTGAAAGCAATGCCCTTGACGCGCTTCAAGACCCGCTCGGCATCGATCAGGCCGGAGAGCTGGCCTTTGGGCAAGTCAATCTGGCTCACATCGCCCGTGACCACGGCTTTGGCGCCAAAGCCGATGCGGGTCAAAAACATCTTCATCTGTTCGGTGCTGGTGTTTTTCGCTTCGTCCAGGATCACGAAGGCGTTGTTCAGCGTGCGCCCGCGCATGAAGGCCAGAGGCGCGATCTCGATGGCGTTACGCTCAAAGGCCTTTTGCACCTTGTCATAACCCATCAGGTCGTACAGCGCGTCGTACAGCGGGCGCAAATACGGGTCCACCTTTTGCGACAAGTCGCCTGGCAAAAAGCCCAGACGCTCGCCCGCTTCCACCGCCGGCCGCGTGAGCACAATGCGCTGCACGCTGGCGCGTTCCAGCGCGTCCACAGCGCAAGCCACGGCCAGGTAGGTTTTGCCCGTCCCGGCCGGGCCGATGCCGAAAGTGATGTCGTGTGTGGCGATGCTCTCCAGATACGCCGCCTGCACCGGGGTGCGGGCCTTCAGGTCGGCGCGGCGGGTTTGCAAGGCGGGCAGGTCGGCTTCTTCCCCCCCGCTGTCGCCCACCAACATGAGTTGCACCATGTCGGGCGCAATCGGGCGGTCAGCGCGTTCGTAGATCGCCTGCAAAATCTCCATCGCCCGCAGCGCCACGGCCTTCGGGCCATCCACCTTGAACTGCTCGTGTCGGTGCGCAATGCTCACTTGTAAACCGGCTTCGATGGTGCGCAGGTGCGCATCCATGGGGCCGCACAGGTGCGACAGTCGGGTGTTGTTGTGCGGCGTGAAGGTGTGTCTGACGATCAAGTGGATAATCCTGTTCGTTGTGGTTTCGACCGGTTTAGGCTGGTCGTTGAGCCCTGATTTTCCTCCATACCGTGCAACCCAAGGGTCCTCCTCCATGATTGGCAAACTCACCGGCATCCTGAGCGACAAAAACCCACCCGAAGTGGTGGTGGACTGCCATGGCGTAGGCTACGAGGTGAATGTGCCCATGAGCACGTTTTACAACCTGCCGGCCACGGGTGAAAAAGTCACCTTGGTCACGCACTTTGTGGTGCGCGAAGACGCGCAAATCCTCTACGGCTTTGCCTCCTTGAGCGAACGCGAAGCCTTTCGCCAGCTGATCAAAATTTCCGGCGTCGGCCCCCGCACGGCCCTGAGCGTGCTGTCGGGCATGAGCGTGACCGACCTGGCGCATGCCATCACCACGCAAGAAGTCGGCCGACTGGTCAAGGTGCCTGGCATTGGCAAAAAAACCGCTGAGAGATTGCTGCTGGAACTCAAAGGCAAACTGGGCGGTGACCTGGGCGGCTTGTTTGCCGTGAACACTCCCGACGCGCAAAGCGACATCCAGCAAGCCTTGCTAGCGCTGGGCTACAGCGATAAAGAAGCCGCTGCCGCGCTCAAGAGCTTGCCTGCTGATGTGGGCGTAAGCGAAGGCATCAAGCTGGCGCTCAAGGCCCTGAACAAATAAAGACGCACTGAGCCATGAGCATCCGCACCGACGACTTTGCGCCGCAGCCCGAACCCCGGGTCATCTCTGCAGCCCCCGTGTCCCATCAAGAAGAGGCCATTGAACGCGCCCTGCGCCCCAAGCTGCTGGACGAATACGTTGGGCAGGTGAAGGTTCGCGAGCAACTGGAGATTTTCATCAGCGCAGCCAAGATGCGCGAGGAGCCGCTGGACCATGTGCTGCTGTTTGGCCCGCCGGGCTTGGGCAAGACCACGCTCAGTCACATCATCGCGGCCGAGCTGGGTGTGAACCTGCGTCAGACCAGTGGCCCGGTGCTGGAAAAACCCAAGGACCTGGCAGCGCTCTTGACCAACTTGGAGCGCAACGATGTGCTTTTTATTGACGAAATCCACCGCCTCTCGCCCGTGGTCGAAGAGATTTTGTACCCCGCGCTGGAGGACTACCAGATCGACATCATGATCGGCGAAGGCCCGGCGGCGCGGTCCATCAAGCTGGACCTGCAGCCGTTCACCCTGGTGGGGGCGACCACGCGAGCCGGCATGCTCACCAACCCTTTGCGTGACCGCTTTGGCATCGTGTCTCGCCTGGAGTTTTACACGCCAGAAGAACTCTCGCGCATCGTCACGCGCAGCAGCGGTCTGCTCAAGGCGCCGATTGATGCGGAGGGATCGTTTGAGATCGCCCGCCGCTCGCGTGGCACACCCCGCATCGCCAACCGCTTGCTGCGGCGTGTGCGCGACTTTGCCGACGTCAAGGGCGATGGCACCATCCACAAAGGCATCGCCCAGCAAGCCTTGACCATGCTCGATGTCGACCCGGAAGGTTTTGATTTGATGGACCGCAAACTCCTCGAAGCGGTGATCCACCGCTTTGACGGTGGCCCGGTCGGCTTGGACAACATTGCCGCCAGCATCGGTGAGGAGCGCGACACCATTGAAGACGTGATCGAGCCGTACCTGATTCAGCAAGGGTTTTTGCAGCGCACGCCCCGCGGGCGCATGGCCACGCTGGCGGCGTTCAGGCACCTGGGTGTGACACCGCCCAAATCTTTTGGAGACAGACTCTGACGTGGTTTTCGCCTTCGGTTCGCTGGCGGCGATGAACTGGCCTGAGGGCTGGGGGCTAGGGGCTGAACGGATAATGCGCAGATGGAAACCAAATGGCTTGAAGATTTTGTGAGTTTGGCCGAAACGCGCAGTTTCAGCCGCTCTGCGCAACTGCGGCACGTCACGCAACCGGCGTTTTCCCGGCGGATTCAGTCGCTGGAGGCCTGGGCTGGTGCCGATCTGGTCGATCGCAGTTCCTACCCGACTCGGCTCACCCCTGCGGGCGAGACTTTGTACGCCCAGGCGCTGGAGATGCTGCAGTCGCTGCAAAACACCCGGGCCATGCTGCGTGGCCACAATGCGGCGGGCCAGGACATCATTCAGTTTGCCGTGCCACACACCTTGGCATTCACGTTTTTCCCGCCTTGGGTGGCCAGCTTGCGCGAGACCTTTGGGCCCATGAAAAGTCGACTCATGGCACTGAACGTTCACGATGCAGCCATGCGCTTGGTGGAAGGGGGGTGCGACGTATTGATCGCGTACCACCACCCCTCGCAGCCCCTGCAAATTGACCCTGAGCGTTACGACATGGTGGTGCTGGGGCATGAGGTGATTGCACCCTGTGTTCAAAGCACGCCCGATGGGCGGGGGCTGTTCAGCTTGCCTGGTCATGCCACACGGCCACTGCCTTATCTGGGCTACGCCCCCGGGGCTTATTTGGGCGGCGTGACCGATTGGATCTTGAAGCAGGCGGGTGTGCCGGTGCATTTGGAGCGGGTTTACGAGACCGACATGGCCGAGGGTTTGAAAGTGATGGCCTTGGAAGGTCATGGCATTGCTTTTTTGCCACGCAGCGCGGTCAAAAAAGAAATCCAGGCCGGAACTTTGGTTGAAGTGGCCTTGCCCGATGGGCAGACCCTGGCGCTGAGCATGGAGGTGCGGGCTTACCGCGAAAAATCAGGGGCCAAACCTGGTTTCAACAGCTCAGCGCAACAACTGTGGCTGCATCTGACCCAGAGCACTTCTGCGGTGCATTCCTCTCGTTGATGCGTGGCTCCACTGAATTTGTCTGTGCAGGTATTGCCTTATGCTGATTTTGCATGGATTTTTGGGGTGCCCCCTGATGACGGCTGACTACAAACTGACTATATTCGTGATCCACAGTGGATCAGGCACAGTTTGTGCTGATTGCTTGCACGCTTTTGTTGGCGTGCACCAAGCTGGTGTTCTATCTGATTCAGTTGTTCGATCCCAGTCCTAGGGAAGCTCCTAGGCGTTTGACGGTTGGATTTGGCATTTAATCTGTGGGTGGCAATTTGCTACTCATCATTTCACAAGAGGATTCAAACTATGAAGAAAATGACACAAACCTTGATCGGCTCCGTGCTGGCCACGGCAGGCTTGCTGGCTGCCACATCCGCCATGGCGGGTAAAACCTTGGACCAGATCAAGCAACGCGGCCAAGTCGTCTGCGGTGTCAACACCGGTCTGGCTGGTTTTTCGGCAGCTGACTCTAGCGGCAACTGGTCGGGTCTGGACGTGGACCACTGCCGTGCTGTGGCCGCAGCTGTGCTCAGCGATGCCAGCAAAGTCAAATACGTGCCCTTGACCGCACAGCAGCGCTTCACCGCCCTGCAGTCTGGCGAAGTCGACGTTCTGGCCCGTAACACCACCAACACTTTGAACCGTGACGGCTCCCTGGGCCTGCACTTCATCGGTGCCAACTACTATGACGGCCAGGGCTTCATGGTCAAAAAAGGCAAGATCACCAGTGCCAAGCAGCTCAAGGGTGCCACCGTGTGTGTGCAATCGGGCACCACGACCGAGAAGAACCTGACCGATTTTTCTCGCGCCAACAAGCTCAACTTGAAGCCTGTGGTGTTTGAAAAAGTTGAAGCCGCCACCGGTGCATACTTCGCTGGCCGTTGCCAGGCTTACACCACCGATGCATCGGGTCTGGCCTCGGTGCGTGCCAAGGAAGCCAAAAACCCAGCCGATCACGTCATTTTGGCTGACCTGATCTCCAAAGAACCCTTGGGCCCCATGGTGCGCCGTGGTGATGACGAGTGGTTTGCCATCAACAAATGGGTGCTTGCTGGACTTGTCGAAGCCGAAGAGTACGGCATCACCCAAGCCAATGTGGACCAGATGAAGAGCAGCGACAACCCACAAATTGGCCGTTTGTTGGGTGCCACCGAAGACCTGGGCAAGCACCTGGGCTTGGACAAGGAATGGTTGGCCCGCGCCATCAAGACGACCGGCAACTACGGCGAAATGTTCGAGCGCAACGTCGGCCCCAAGACCTCCATCAACCTGCCACGCGGTCTGAACAACCAGTGGAACAAGGGCGGCCTGATGTACGCCGCACCGCTGCGTTGATCACTGCCTTTTTTTGAAGGTTCTGAATACGCCCCTTCACGGGGCGTATTTTTTACCCCCCCGTCATTTTTCAGGCAGTTCCCATGTCCCACTTTTCCATGATCGAGGCCAGGCCCTTGCCTGGCAAAAAAAGCCGATCGATTTCGTGGCGCAGCCGCGAAGGGCGTTCGGTCATCTACCAGGTCGTCGCCATCCTGTCTGCCCTGGCCTTGGTGGCCTTGCTGGTGCGCAACACGCTCACCAACATGCGTGTGCGCGGCATACAAAGCGGCTATGACTTTTTGTTTCAACCGTTTGGTTTTGACATCAGCGAAACGGTGATCGAGTACGCGACCAACAGCTCCTACTTTGTGGCCTTTGCCATCGGCATGCTCAACACGCTCAAAGTGGCTGTGATCGGCATCGTGTTGGCCACGGTGCTGGGTGTGCTGGTGGGTGTCGGGCGGTTTTCGGCCAACTTTTTGGTGCGCAAAATCTGTTACGCCTACGTCGAATTTTTCCGAAACGTGCCGGTTTATCTGCAGTTGCTCATCTGGTATCTGGTCTTCACCGAGATGTTGCCCGACCTCGACAACGTTTGGAATGCTGGCCATTTCTTTCTGAGTAAAAACGGCATTTCTTTCCCATGGCCCGTGTGGCAGTTGGGTCAGACCCTGGCCCTGGTCGGGGTGGGTTTGGGCGTGTTGTTTGCTTGGTTTTACCGCCGCAGGGCGCGTGCGCATTTTGACCGCACAGGCCACACCCGCCCGGTGTGGGCCGTGTCGCTGGCGGTCACGCTGGTGCTGGCTGTGCTTGGTTGGCTGGTCGGTGGTGCCCCCAACGAATGGGACTTGCCCAAAAAGGGTGACTTCCAGATCGAAGACGGTGGCGCGTTCAGTCCTGAATTCATGGCCTTGCTCTGTGGCCTGGTGTTCTACACCGCGTCTTTCATCGCCGAAGTCGTGCGCTCGGGCATTGCTTCGGTGTCGCTGGGTCAACACGAGGCCTCGGCCTCCTTGGGTTTGAGCAAAAGCCAATCCATGCGCCTCGTTGTGCTGCCCCAGGCCTTGCGCGTGATCATTCCGCCGCTGACCAGCCAGTACCTGAACCTGACCAAGAACTCGTCCTTGGCTGTGGCCATTGGCTACCCCGAACTGGTCTCGATCGCCAACACCACGCTCAACCAGACGGGCCGCGCCATTGAGGCGCTCTCAATCGTCATGCTGGTGTACCTCACCTTGTCCCTTCTCACCTCGGCCCTCATGAACTGGTTCAACGCCAGTGCCGCCATCCAGGAGCGCTGACATGACCACTGTTTTTAAATCTACTGAAGCCCGGCCCATGCCCGGGCGCAGCTCAGGCTCTGTGGCCTGGTTGCGCAGCAACCTTTTCTCCACCCCGGGTAACAGCCTGATGTCGCTGGCGCTGCTGGCCGTGTGCCTGTGGGCGCTGGTCTCCTCGCTCGACTGGGCCGTTTTGCAAGCTGTCTTTGGCAGCAACTTGCAAGCCTGCAACGACGTGCGCGGCGTGGGAGCCTGCTGGGGCGTGATCTCCGAAAAAGGCCGCTTGATTGTGATGGGCCGGTACCCTGAGGTTGAGCACTGGCGTCCGGTGATCGCCACCGCCCTCATGTTGGGCGTGGTGGTCATCAGCTGCATGCCGCGTTTTTGGAACAAGACACTGCCGCTGATCTGGGCCGTGATGTTGGCCGTGTATTTCGTGCTGATGAAGGGCGGTTTTTTCGGCCTGACTGAGGTCGACACCGACCAATGGGGCGGTTTGCCGCTCACGGTGATGCTGACGGTGATCTCCATGACGCTGGCCTTTCCGCTGGCCATCTTCGTGGCGCTGGGGCGTCGCTCCAACATGCCCGCCATCAAAACCCTGTGCACACTCTATGTGGAGTTGGTGCGCGGTGTGCCGCTGATCACCGTGTTGTTCATGGCCTCGTTCATGCTGCCGCTGTTCATGCCCGAGGGTGTGAAGATCGACGTGCTGGTGCGTGTGGTGGTGGGCATCACGCTGTTTTCTGGGGCCTACATGGCCGAGGTGATCCGCGGTGGCTTGCAGGCTTTGCCCAAGGGCCAGACCGAAGCGGCCGCCACCTTGGGCCTGAGCTACTGGCAGACCCAGCGCATGATCGTTTTGCCCCAAGCCTTGGCCACCGTGGTGCCGTCCATCATGAACACCTTCATTGGCCTGTTCAAGGACACCTCGCTGGTGACCATCGTCTCGCTCTATGAGCTGACCGGTGCTTTGGGCCTGGCACTCAACTCGGACGCCGACTGGCGCCCCTTCAAGATCGAAGCCTACCTCTTCATCACCTTCATTTATTTCGCGTTCTGCTTTGCCATGTCGCGCTACAGCCTGTGGATCGAAGAGCGCACGGCCGTGAGCAAAGTCCGCTGAACGAAAGACCCCCTATGACCTCCAACGATACCCCCCTCATCGAGTTCAAAGGCGTGAACAAGTGGTACGCCAGCAATGGCTACCATGTATTGCGCGATGTGAACCTGCAATTTGCCAAAGGCGAAAAAGTCGTCATCTGCGGTCCTTCTGGCTCGGGTAAATCCACCCTGATCCGCTGCATCAATGCCCTCGAGGAATACCAAGAAGGTACCCTCACCGTGGACGGCACCGTTTTGGGCGACGACCTCAAGGGCATTGACAAAGTGCGCCGCGAAGTCGGCATGGTGTTCCAGCAGTTCAACCTGTTCCCGCACCTGACGGTGATGGAAAACCTGATCTTGTCGCCCACTTGGGTGGCCAAGATGCCCCGCAAGGAAGCCATCGACAAAGCCATGGTGCAATTGGAGCGTGTGCGCATTGCTGAGCACGCGAACAAGTACCCCCTGCAGCTGTCCGGCGGTCAGCAGCAGCGCGTGGCGATTGCTCGTGCGCTGTGCCTGACGCCCAAGATCATGCTGTTCGATGAGCCCACTTCGGCGCTCGACCCCGAGATGATCAAGGAAGTGCTGGACGTGATGATCGAGCTGACCAGCCAAGGCATGACCATGCTGTGCGTGACGCACGAAATGGGTTTTGCCAAGGCGGTGGCCGACCGTGTGATCTTCATGGACCAAGGCCAGGTGGTTGAACAAGCCCCGCCCCAGCAGTTCTTTGACTCGCCGCAGACCGACCGGGCACAAGACTTCTTGTCCAAGATCCTCGGGCATTGAGAGGGTTCTTTTGAGCGCCCTTGGCCGGGATTGCGCCCGGCGGCGCACTCACTTTCTTTGCTTCGCCAAAGAAAGTAAGCAAAGAAAGGCGAGCCGCAGTCAGGGCCCTTCGGGTTCCTTGCGCTGCTCGCACCGGGCGGGGGCGGGTGCAAACTCGCTTCGCTCAAACAAGCACCCGCCCTGATCCGCCCGTTGCTGCGCTGCTCAGCCCTGCCAGAACGGCAGGAGACCATGTGGGGCATTGCTTCGCTCGCCCCAGAAATTCAAAGCCCGATGTTTTTCGGGCCTTATCAGTAGGGTTGGACTCTTTCTTCCTATCCGTTCACCACCAACGCTCTCACCAGAGGTGGGGCTGCGGGTTGGGGCGATTTGGCGAGCGAAGCGAGTATGAGCCCCCCCCCACCTCTGGTTCTACAAGCCGTTTTCCCATGAGCCCCAGCCCGCGGACCCAACTCTGGTACCACGAGCCGTTCTCCCAGGAGCCTTGACCCGTGACCCCTTCTCTGCGACCAGCAACGTCAAACTGACGGCAGGTTTGAGACAATACGCCCCATGACCCAAGAACTCACCCTCACCCGCCCTGATGACTGGCACCTGCATGTGCGCGATGGTGCCGCCCTGAGTGTGGTGGTGCCCCACACCGCCGCCCAATTCGGTCGCGCCATCATCATGCCCAACCTCAAGCCGCCTGTGACCACCGCCGAGCAGGCCCTGGCCTACAAGCAGCGCATCCTGGCCGCCGTACCACCGGGCATGGCTTTTGAGCCGCTGATGACGCTGTACCTGACCGACAACCTGGCCCCGGCCGAGATTGCCCGCGCCAAGGCCGCAGGCGTGGTGGCCTGCAAGCTCTACCCGGCAGGCGCCACCACCAACAGCGACGCGGGCGTGACCGACCTGCGCAAAATCTACCCCGTGCTCGAAGCCATGCAGCGCGAAGGCGTGCTGTTGTTGGTGCACGGCGAAGTCACCTCGTCCGACATCGACCTGTTCGACCGCGAAGCCGTGTTCATTGAGCAGCAGCTGATCCCGTTGCGCCGTGACTTTCCGGGTCTAAAAATCGTGATGGAGCACATCACCACGAAAGAAGCCGCTGACTATGTGGCCGCTGGTGACGCCAACTTGGGCGCGACCATCACCGCGCACCACTTGCTGTACAACCGCAACGCCATCTTCACGGGTGGCATTCGCCCGCATTACTACTGCCTGCCTGTGCTCAAGCGCGAAACCCACCGCCTGGCGCTGGTACAAGCGGCCACCAGTGGCAACGCCCGGTTTTTCTTGGGCACCGACAGCGCCCCGCACCCGGCGCACCTCAAAGAGCACGCCAGCGGTTGCGCCGGTTGCTACACCGCACACGCCGCCATCGAGATGTATGCCGAGGCTTTTGAGCAGGCCAGTGCACTGGACAAGCTCGAAGGCTTTGCCAGCTTCTTTGGGGCCGACTTTTACGGTCTGCCGCGCAACACCGGCACCATCACCCTGCGCCGCGAAAGTTGGACACCTGCCGAAAGCTTTGCGTTTGGCGAGGCCGAACTCAAGCCCCTGCGTTCAGGAGAAAGCCTGCCGTGGCGACTGGTGGCGGGCTGAGCCCCAACCGGGCCGGGCACCGCTGTGCGCCCGCCTCCAGCTTGGGCGTGTCCGACATCGATTGGAATGCGCCTTGGCTGGCCGACTGGCAGCCGGTGGGTGAGACCATCGCACTGCAAGTGACGGCAGGCGTGCCCCAGCCCGAAGCCTTGAACGCAGCGGGCCGAGCCCCCTTGCGTTTTGTGCCACAAGCCGAGTTGCCCGAAGGTCAGGCCTATGAGGACTTCATTTTTGCCACGGGCCAGGTGCCCACCCGCGAGGGCTTGCACGACTTCTTCAACGCCCTGTGCTGGATGCATTTCCCGCTGACCAAACAAAGATTGAACCACTTGCAGGCCCGCGAAATCGCCCGTGCCGGGGTGGGGCAGGTGCGTGGTCCGGTGCGCGACGCCGCCACCGTGTTCGACGAAAACGCGCTGCTGATCCAGACCTCCGATGCGGTGTGGGGGGCCTTGAGCGAGCACCGCTGGATGGACGCCTTTGTGGATTTGC
>JANQXJ010000090.1 GCA_030729445.1 Limnohabitans sp.
GCCAAAGGCACAGGCCTTGCTGCATGCCCTGCGCAGCGGCCAGAGCTGGCACGAAGCCTTTGAGGCCCAGGCGTTGGCCTTGCACACCGAGCCCCTGCTGCCTTGGTGCCGCTGGATCACACCGCGCCAAGCTTCGGTGACCAACAAGCGTTTTGACACCCGTTTTTTTGTGACCCAAGTTCCCGACGACCAATTGGCCGAGCACGACAACTTTGAGGCCACCGAAGCGCTGTGGATCCGGCCGCGCGAGGCACTGCTGCGCTACTGGGACCGCGAGATCGAGTTGGCGCCGCCCCAGATCATGAGTTTGGTGCACCTGAGCCGTCACCCGAACGCCCAAAGCGTGCTGACCGAGGCACAAAACCGCCGCCCCCCGGTGATCGAGCCCGAACCTTTTGACCAAGACGGCATCCGCACCATCTGTTACCCGGGTGATCCGCGACACTCGGTCCGTCAAGCTGCCTTTCCCGGCCCCAGCCGTTTGATGTTCAAAAACAAACGTTTTGAACCTGAGGCGGGCCTGGTCGCGTTGCTTGACTAGAATACGCAATTAACACGTTTCATTTGCTTACGTGATTTTTGTATTCACTTGTAACCCCGCCTCATGAGCCAAACACCTCAGCCGATCTATCTGTCCATCGAACGGGCCATGGAATTCATTGGTGATGCCAATGGCGTGTTGTCCCTGCTCAAAACGCTGCAGCAAACCCTGAGCGACGACCTGCCAAGGCTACAGGAATTACTGGACAAAGGCGAGGTGTATGCCGCCAACCGCATCCTGCACCAGCTCAAGGGCTTCACGCCCGTGTTTTGTGTGGACAGTCTGGTCGAACTGGTGGTCCAAGTCGAAGGCATGAGCAAACACGCTGAGGCCATCGAGTTGCGCACCGCCTACGCACAGCTGTCCCCGCAACTGGAAGCCTTGCGACTGGAAGTGGTCGATCACCTGAGCCGCCACAGCGCAGCCTGACCCTCAGCGCTCATTTCCTCTCATTGGTCAGACTGTCCTGACACAAACAACAACGGGCCCCGAAGGGCCCGTTGTTTTGTGTCAAGCAGCGGATTACTTCAAGGCCTTGAAGCGCACGCGCTTGGGCTTGGCACCTTCTTCACCCAGACGGCGTTTCTTGTCAGCTTCGTACTCTTGGTAGTTGCCGTCAAAGAACACCCACTGGCTGTCGCCTTCGGCGGCCAGGATGTGGGTGGCAATGCGGTCCAGGAACCAACGGTCGTGGCTGATGACCATGACCGAGCCTGCGAATTCCAGCAACGCGTCTTCCAACGCACGCAAAGTTTCCACGTCCAAGTCGTTGGAGGGCTCGTCCAGCAGCAGCACATTACCGCCTTCGATCAGGGTCTTGGCCAAATGCAAACGGCCGCGCTCACCGCCCGACAACATGCCGACCTTCTTTTGTTGGTCGCCACCGTTGAAGTTGAAACGGCCGCAATACGCACGGCTGGCCATCTGGAACTTGCCCACGTTGATGATGTCCAGACCGCCCGAGACGTCTTCCCACACGGTTTTGTTGTTGTCCAAGTCGTCGCGGTTCTGGTCTACAAAGGCCATTTTCACGGTCTGACCGATGGTGACTTCGCCACTGTCGGGCTGCTCTTTGCCGGCGATCAGTTTGAACAGGGTCGATTTACCGGCGCCGTTGGGGCCGATGATGCCGACGATCGCACCCGCAGGCACCTTGAAGCTCAGGTTGTCGATCAGCAAACGGTCGCCAAAGGACTTGCTCACGTTCTTGAACTCGAACACTTCGTTGCCCAGACGCTCGGCCACAGGGATGAAGATCTCCTGGGTTTCGTTGCGCTTTTGGTATTCGTGGTCGCTCAACTCTTCAAAGCGGGCCAAGCGGGCCTTGCTCTTGGCCTGACGGCCCTTGGGGTTGGCACGCGCCCACTCCAATTCTTTCTTCATGGCCTTGGAGCGGGCGTCTTCGGTGCGCTGCTCGGTGGCCAGACGGGCGTCTTTTTGCTCCAGCCAGCTGGAGTAGTTGCCTTTGTACGGAATGCCGGAGCCCCGGTCGAGTTCCAAAATCCACTCGGCGGCGTTGTCCAGGAAGTAACGGTCGTGCGTGATGGCCACCACGGTGCCCGAAAAACGCTGCAAGAACAGCTCCAACCAGTCCACGGATTCGGCATCCAAGTGGTTGGTCGGCTCGTCGAGCAGCAACATGTCGGGGCGTGAGAGCAGCAAGCGGCACAGGGCCACGCGGCGTTTTTCACCGCCGGACAGTTTGCCAATGATGGCGTCCCAAGGGGGCAGACGCAGCGCATCGGCGGCGATTTCGAGTTGGTGCTCAGACGCGTCCCCTGCGGTGGAGATGATGGCCTCGAGCTTGGCCTGCTCTGCGGCCAGGGCGTCAAAGTCGGCGTCTTCTTCGGCGTAGGCGGCATACACCTCTTCCAGGCGGGCCTGCGCGGCCTTGACCTCGCCCATGCCGCTTTCGACGGCTTCACGCACGGTTTGCTCAGCGTCCATCACGGGCTCTTGGGGCAGATACCCGATTTTCAGGCCCGCCATGGGAATGGCTTCGCCTTCGATCTCTTTGTCGATGCCCGCCATGATCTTGAGCAAAGTGGACTTGCCCGAGCCGTTGGTGCCCAGCACGCCAATCTTGGCGCCGGGGAAGAAAGACAGCGAAATGTCTTTGAGAATATGACGTTTGGGCGGCACGATCTTGCCAACCCGGTTCATCGAAAATACGTATTGAGCCATGTGTAAACCTGAATAAAAAAAGGCAGAAAACCATCACCCCAGGGGTGTCAGCTCTGCACCGCAGCCCTGCATCTGGGCGCCACTGCGGTGTATGCAACGGGGCATTATCCCAGCTTGCCGGGTTGATCAGCGAAAAATCAGACCGAGCGCTCGCTCACCGGTCCCGAACGGCTGGAAAACTGCACCCGGCTGTCCATCGCTTCCAGGTGCACCCGGGCGCTGCGCTGGCCATAGACTTCTGCACGCAACCAGTCGCACTCCGCATCCAGCAAAGCGTCTGAGGCCAAGCTGCACCACCACACCCGGCCTTCGCCGTCCCAGCGGTAGCCCCGGGCTTTGAGTTTGTCTTTGGACTCGAACGGCGCCCCCGTGGCCCGCAGCTTGTAGCGGGTCTGGCCTGCCCCGGCCAACAAGCGGGACAGGCCAGTTTGGCCATCCGCCAAGGGCGAAGACAACACCTGCAGCAAGGCATGGCAATCCACCTGCGCCCGGTGCGCGTCGTAAAACCAGCCACGCTCAGAGGCCAAAAACTCCAGCTTGGCTGAGCCGCTGCCCTCTTTCTTCCAGTCGATGCCCTGAAAAGAGCAGCCCCAGGCTTTGCCCGCAAAAACCGGAAAACGCGCCTCCACAAAGGGCCTGTCAAACCCAGCGTTGTGGGCCACAACCAAATCGGCCGCTTGCACCAAGGCGTTCACGGCCGCGTCGTCGATGCGTTGGCCCTGCACCATGCTGTCGTCAATGCCGGTGATCTCGGTGATCTGGGGCGGAATCGGCCGGCCTGGGTCTTCGAACGATTCATAAACCGTGACAGGCCCCACAGGCAAGCCGGTCGCGCTGTCCACCAGCACCGACAGCATGGCCAGCTCAATGACTTTTTCGCTTTTGCTGTCCAGCCCGGTGGTTTCGGTGTCGAGCACAATGACACGCTGGGTGGCTTGCCCGTTCACAGGCCCATAGTCGGTGCGCGGCACCAAGCGCCGCAAAACACGAAAGTCCGGGTGCTGCGCCAAGGCCTGGGCCATGGCTTCGGGGTCACTGGCCTGCGCCACCAAGGGTGCATCTGCGGGAGCCACTGGTAGAGGCACGGCCTCAAGGTGCACGGTCTCAGGAGCCACCGCAACGACCTCGGCAGGCATCACCGCCTTGGCTGGAGGGCTGACAGACTTTGAGGCCTTGGCGGGCTGGGCCGGTTTATCGGCAGATTCGGCCTCAAAGCCGAAAAAACTCATCTGGTCAATTTTGTTCATAGGCCGAGATTAAACCGCGTCTGAGAAAAGCTGACCTCTGAGTATGCGCCCAGCCTGTCACAGGCCATTCCGAAGCGCAAGAGCCCACTCCGGGCTTATTTAAGGGCTCCGAAGCACTTTGTGCGACAATGCACCTCGCTGAGGCCTCCAGTTGCCCCAGCATCAGCACTTCTGCTGGGGCCTGACCCAGGCAACGCTCAAAACAAGCGCCTGCGGTTTCCATGCCCACCTTAAGACTTGTCGACCCACACTGGTCACTGCCAACAGCAGTTGATTGAGTCGACACCCAGCGCCGGACATGGCGCTCCGAAAATGAACTTTGAAGAATTGAACCTGGCCCCGGCCATCATGCAAGCTGTGCGCGAGCTCGGCTACGACACCCCCACGCCTATTCAGGCTCAAGCCATTCCTGCCGTCCTGGCCGGACAAGACTTGCTCGCTGGCGCCCAAACCGGCACCGGCAAAACCGCCGCCTTCACGCTGCCCATGCTGCACAAGCTGAGCCTGACCGAGCCGGGCAAAAACCGCTTTGGCGGCAAAGCCATCCGCGCCTTGGTGCTCACGCCCACCCGCGAGCTGGCCGCTCAGGTCGAAGAGTCGGTGCGCGACTACGGCAAATACCTCCAACTTGACTCCACTGTGATCTTTGGTGGTGTGGGCATGAACCCGCAGATCAGCAAAGTCAAAAAAGGCGTGGACATTCTGGTGGCCACACCGGGCCGTTTGCTGGACCTGCAAGGTCAGGGTTTCCTGGACCTGTCCACCGTTGAGATACTGGTGCTCGACGAAGCCGACCGCATGCTGGACATGGGCTTTATTCACGACGTGAAAAAAGTGCTGGCCCTGGTGCCCAAAGACAAGCAAAGCCTGCTGTTCTCGGCCACCTTCAGCGACGAGATCCGCGAGTTGGCGGGCAACCTGCTCAAGAACCCGCAAAGCATTCAAGTCACGCCCAGCAACACCACCGTGCAGCGCATCACGCAAGTGATCCACCCTGTGGGCCGCAGCAAGAAAAAAGACGTGTTGTTGCACATCATCCAGAAGCACGACTGGAGCCAAGTTCTGGTGTTCACCCGCACCAAGTTTGGCGCGAACAATGTGGCCGACTTCTTGACCAAAAATGGCGTCAAAGCCATGGCCCTGCACGGCAACAAGAGCCAGACCGCCCGCACACAAGCGCTGGCCGGTTTCAAGAGCGGCGAGATCCGCGCTTTGGTGGCCACCGACATTGCGGCACGCGGCATCGACATCGAAGACTTGCCACACGTTGTGAACTTTGAAATCCCGAACGTGTCGGAAGACTACGTTCACCGCATCGGCCGCACCGGCCGCGCAGGCGCCAGCGGCGAGGCGGTGAGCTTGGTCTGCTTGGACGAAGAAGGCTTCATGATGGACATCGAGCGCTTCACCAAGCAAGAGATTCCAGTGCAGTTGCTCGAAGGCTTTGGCCCCGAGCCAGGCGAAGTGGCCGAGCCCATCGCCATGGGTCGCCAAACTTTGTGGGGCGGCGCAGGCAAGCCCCCTAGCCGCGATGTGATGGCCGCAGCCGCCAAAGCCGCCCGTCAAGACATGATGCAGCGCATCCGTGACAACAAGGTCGCCGTGGGTGGCGGCGGCGGCGGTGGTGGTCAACGCCAACCCCGCGCCGAAGGTCAGGGCCAGCCCCGTCCTTCGCGCAACGCACCACCGCCATCACGCCGCAACGGCCCACAAGGCGCACCGCGCTTTGAAGGCCAGGGCGATGGTCGCCGCGAAGGTGGCCGCGATGGTGGCCGTGACGGCAACCGAGAAGGCGGTCGTGGTCCAGCCCAACGCGGCGACCCGCGCTTTGACAACCGGGCCGACGGCCAAGGTCGTCCCGCACCCCGCGGCCCACGTCCTGAAGG
>JANQXJ010000091.1 GCA_030729445.1 Limnohabitans sp.
ATTTGATCGGTAATGGCAAACACCATCTGATTCCGAACTGGCAGCCGCTGGCCGAGGAAGGCTACCAAAGCGCTCGCCGAAAAAACAGCACGGGTGTTGGGGCCAAGTCTTCTGTGTCTTTGTCGACTGCTAAGCGTTCAGCGCAGCCCCGAAAAGGTCAGTTACTCACCCAGCACACGGGCTTGCCACCGCGCAAAAAAGGCTGACTTTCACGCGCCTTTGATTCGGCATTGAATTTTTCGAGGTTGTAAGTCGTTTGACAATTTTTGTATTTGTTAGGCCTTCCTCCCCGGCTTTGAGGTTCGTGGAGTGCTTGATTCATTCCACTTACTCCGCCATGGTTTTTTGAGCGATGCATGCCCGTTTTGGCTTTTTATGGCGCAACATGCGCCAAAAGCAGAGCCGCATGTCCGCATCGTCGTCTTCATCTTCGTTCTCATCCGTCAAGTTGTCTTCAGGTTTGGTCAGTCAGGCCCGTGACGCGGCCTCAAGCATGCGCCGTTCGGTGGCCGGGCAGATCGAGTATTGGGCAACTTTGGGCCGCATTGCCGAGGCTTCGGGCTTGACGGTCTCTGAGGCGCGCGAGGCCATTGCGCAATTCGATGTCCGCCAGGCTGCCTCTGCGGATACCGACCCGCTGGACCCTCTGGAAGCAGAATTTTTGGCCGCCGAAAGCTCGGGTCGTCTGGCCCAGGCCGTGCGCCAGACCGTTCAGAGCAACCGCCATCAGGTGTCTAAGGCCACCTGAGCAATTGCGCATTCGCTGCGTTTTTAGAGCTGTGCCAGCGTTACACCATGTCTGAGTGATTCAACGCCGAGCGCAAGCCCGGCACTGATGGCCTGCGCTTCAGCCCTGGGCTGCCGAGACAGCAGCCCGCAAACCCAGCAGGTAGCTGTCCACACCAAATCCGGCGATTTGGCCTTTGGCAATGTCGGCAATCACCGAGTGATGGCGGAAGGCCTCGCGGGCGTGGATGTTGGACATGTGCACTTCGATGATGGGGCACTTGAGGATGGCCAAGGCGTCGCGGATGCCGTAGCTGTAGTGCGTCCAGGCCCCGGCGTTGATGACCACTGCTTTCACGCCCTCGCCGTGGGCACGGTGAATGCGCTCGGCCATCTCGCCTTCGAAGTTGGTCTGGAAGCACTCGACTTGAGCGCCCAGGGTCTGGCCCAGGGCGGTGAGTTGGGCGTTGATCTCGTCCAGCGTGGTCGTGCCGTACTGGGCCGGGTCGCGTTTGCCGAACATGTTCAGGTTGATGCCGTGCAGGACAAGGATGTTCATGGTGGGACTCTATCGCTCAAGGAATCATGGAGATTGGGGGCTTAGTCTGCGATTGTCGGTGATTTGCGGCAATATCCTATGCGTTCCCTGAAAGCGATCCATGACCACTTTGAAAATCGATTTTGTTTCCGACATTGCCTGTCCCTGGTGCGCCGTGGGCCTGGGTGCCCTCGAACAGGCTTTGGTCCGTTTGGACGGTGAAGTCCAAGCCGATCTGCACTTTCAGCCCTTTGAGCTGAACCCGCACATGCCCCCTGGTGGGCAGGATTTGGGCGAGCACTTGACGCAAAAGTACGGATCGACAGCTGAGCAGCAGGCGCAAATTCGCCAGACGATCGCCGCTCGCGGGGCCGAGGTGGGTTTTGAATTCCACCCCGGCGGTCGGGGTCGGGTCTACAACACCTTTAACGCCCACCGTTTGCTGCACTGGGCCGAAGGCCAGGGCCATGGGGCGCAACATGCCCTGAAAAAAGCGTTTTTGCAGGCCTATCAAGGCCGCGCCGAGCGTGTGGAAGACCCCGAGGTTTTGCTGGCGTGTGTGGCCGCGGCCGGACTGGATGTGGCCGCTGCCCGAGAGGTGCTGGACAGCGACGCACACACCGCCGAAGTACGTGAGCGTCAGCAGTTTTATGCGCAAGCAGGCATCCGCTCGGTGCCTGCGGTCATCATCAACGACAGGCACTTGATTTCGGGCGGACAGCCGGTCGAGGTGTTTGAGCAGGCGCTGCGCCGCATCGCTTCTGGCGACGTGAATTGAGACCAGGGTCATGAAGCCCGTCCTTCACCCCCCTTATTTTGTGCAGCGCCGCTCGGCTTTGGCCTGCTTGGGCGCGGGCCTGATCGCGCCCTTGCTGGCCAGTGCGCCCGGCCAGGTTTTTGCGCAGACCGCACAAAGCGCCTCGCGAGCGCAGTTGCTGGCCGCTTGGCGCCAAGGCGGTGTGTTGTTGATCCGTCATGCCGCGACCGAGTCGGGGCTGGGTGATCCGCCCGGTTTTGCGATCGGGCAGTGCCGCACCCAGCGCAACCTGAGCGATGAGGGCCGCCAAGCCTCACGGGCCTTAGGAGCTTGGTTGCAATCGCAAAATTTCAAGCCGGATGCGGTGCGCAGCAGCCAATGGTGCCGATGCCAAGACACAGCGCGTTTGGCGTTTGGGGCTTACGAAGATTGGTCCGCACTCAACAGCACTTTTGCGGGGCAGGGCGATCCGGCAGCGCAGCAAAAAGCGATGCGCGATCGCCTGTCGGCTCTGCCCGCCGGTCGCACCGAGGTCTGGGTCACGCACCAAGTCATCATGACCGGTTTGACCGGAGCCTACCCTGGCATGGGCGAAGGTTTTGTGGTGGACCGACAAGGTCGGTTGGTTGCACGCGCGGACTTGGCAGCATGACCGAGTCTCTCCGATTGACGGTTTACTTTGACGGCTCCTGCCCGTTGTGCCGACGTGAGATTGCCATTTACCGCCAACTTCCGCAGGCCGCCACTGTGGCTTGGGTTGACGTGAGTACCGGGGTCGATTTGGGTTCGCTCAGCTGCGCTCAAGCCATGGCACGTTTTCATGTGCGCGACCAAGAGGGCCGCTTGTACAGCGGTGCAGCGGCGTTTTCTCAGATGTGGCGTGTGTTTCCGGGCTGGCGCTGGCTTGGGTGGTTTTCGGCTTGGCCGCCCATGTCGTGGTTATTCGAAGTTGCTTACCGTTTGTTTTTACCGTTGCGCCCTCGTTTGCAACAGTGGGTGCATCGTTGGACTGGTGAGGAGAAGGCGTGATGAGTCAGCTACGAGGTTGCTTGCTGGTGTTTTTCAGTCTGAGCTGGATGTCGGTCTTGGGTGTGCCTGTGGCGCTGGCCCAATCGTCCCAACCCCTGACCAACACGATTGTCGAAAGAGCCGCCGATAAGGTGGTGTTGGGCGACTGGGCCATCGACCGCACGGAAGTCACCATCGGCCAGTTTGAGCGTTATGTGCGGGCCACGGGGGCTGTGACCCGCGCTGAAAAAGAAGGTGGCGGTTTTGAATACGGTGCTGGATGGGAGCGCCGCCCAGGTTGGTCGTGGCGAAGGCCCGATGGCGTGACCGGTGGTATGGCCCTCCCTGCTGTTCATCTGGACTTTGCAGAGGCTCAGGCCTTTTGCCGCTGGGCGGGGGGGCGTCTGCCCACGGGTGTCGAATGGCAAAAGGCGGGTTTCACAGAGATGCGAGATGCACCGCCTGCGCCTTGGGTCAAAGGCCGCACCTACCCTTGGAGCACGGGTGACAGTCCACAAGGCGCCAATACCAGCGATCCTGACCCATGGCCACGCGCTGCGCCTGCCGGGGCCACCCGTCAGGGTGTGAATGGCCTGTATGACATGGGCGCCAATGTGTGGGAGTGGACCACCGATGCCCAAGGCAACGAGCGGCGAACCGTTGGGGGATCTTGGTGGTACGGTGCCTACAACATGAAAGCCGATGTGCAGGCCTACAAACCCGCCGATTTTTACGCGGTCTACATCGGATTCAGGTGTGCGTACGACCTCAAATCCAACCAACTCCAAAAGGCACAATCGTGATGCTTTCCCTACCCGAGGGCTATAGCGCCTTGGTGATCGGTGCGAGCGGCGCGATCGGCAGCGCCTTGCAGCAGCAGCTGCAGCATGACCCGCGCTGCGCGGCGGTGATCGGGGTGTCGCGCCAAAGCTCGCCAGGGCTGGACTTGCTGAGCGAGGCCAGCATCGCCGCGTGTGCACAGGCGCTGGCAGGACAAGGGCCTTTTCATCTGGTGGTGGACGCCACGGGTGCGCTCACGGTGAACGGCCGTGGCCCCGAAAAACGGCTGGATGAACTCGATGCCATGCATTTGCTGGATGCCCTGCAGATCAATGCCGTGGGGCCTGGCTTATTGCTCAAGCACTTCGCGCCCTTGCTGGCGTCTGGGCAGCGGGTGATTTGGGGCAAGCTGTCAGCGCGTGTGGGCAGCATCGAAGACAACCGCAAAGGTGGTTGGTACGGCTACCGCGCCGCCAAGGCCGCGCTCAACATGCTGCTGCAAACCGCAGCCATTGAACTGGCCCGGCGCAGACCTCTGGCCGTGGTGGCGGCCTTGCAGCCAGGCACGGTGCAGTCGGCCCTGAGCCAGCCCTTTGTGGGCAACGATGCGCTGCGCCCCGAAGAATGCGCCCAGCGCTTGCTGGCGGTGTTGGACGCCCTGCATCCCACAGGCCGCGCACAGTTTGTGGACCACCAAGGGCAAAGCATTCCTTGGTGACGTGCCAAACGCTGATGCGTGTCAGCGCTTGAAGGACAATCCGGGCTCTTATTCAAAAAACAGGGATGACGGGATGGGCTTGCAGGCTTGGTGGATGTTTGTCGTGATGACTTTTTTGATCTCGGCAACCCCGGGGCCCAATATGCTTTTGGTCATGAGCCACGGTGCCCGTTTTGGCCTGCGACCCGCCATTTGGACCATGGCGGGCTGCATGACGGCACTGATCGGCATGGTCAGTATTTCATCGGCCGGTGTGGGGGCTTTGCTGCACAGTTTTCCCGCCGTCTTTGACGCGTTGCGCTACCTCGGGGCGGCTTACTTGGCCTATTTGGGCTACAAATTGTGGTGTGCGGGTGTGCCCACAGGGGATGCACCCGCCAGTGCGGCTGTGACCGAGGTGGGCCAGCGCAGCGGGGGCTCTTTTTATCGTCAGGGGCTGGCGGTCGCGGCGAGCAACCCCAAGGCCATTGTGTTTGCGGCGGCCTTTTTTCCGCAGTTTATCCAGGCCGATCGGCCAGCGGGTCTGCAGTTTGCGGTGTTGTTGATCACCTTCACCGTCATCGAGGTCAGTTGGTACCTGATCTACGCCCTGAGCGGTCACAAGTTGTCGCGATTTTTGCAGCAGGGCCATGTGATGAAAAACTTCAACCGCGTCACGGGCGCTGTGTTTGTGGGCTTTGCCGCTTTGATGGCGGCCAGCCGTTGAAGTTTTCGTCGGCCGTTGCCTGATCGGGTTTACCCCCGCTAACTGTGCGCCAAGCTGTGGATAAGCCCATGAACAAGCTCTGAGACCCGCATGTCTGTTGCCTTGGCAGCAATTGCTTGAAAATTAAGCAGTGTCTTTATCCCAGCGCTTTGGCAATTTTGTGGCGCGGCACGGTGGTTTTGGGGCACTGGCCTTTGGGCAGCTCAAACCACTGGCGCACGTCGTTGTCCACACCCACGCCGTGCATGAAGTTGTAGATGGCTTTTTTCAGGCCCTGGCCCAACAGGTCGTGGTCCACGCCCGGGGGCATGGGAGTCGGGTCCACAAAGCCCACATCGTTTTTGGCAAAGGTGCCTTCGGGCAGAGGCAAAAGCGTCACACCATAGGCCTCGGGGTTTTGGCCCACGGGTGAATGCACGGTGCAGACAAAGCGGTGGAAAAAGCCGCTGTGGATGCAGCCGTTTTCAAACAGCTGGCGCACGTATTCGAGCGCGTCCACCGTGTC
>JANQXJ010000092.1 GCA_030729445.1 Limnohabitans sp.
GTGCGCTGGCGGCGGCAGGGGCTGGGGGGGCACCCCTTTGCCGCGAAAAGCTGGCACCGCGTCTTTGTCCACGCGCTTGCCAAGAGGGCCGGACCCCAAGGTCCGGCCTGAAATATTCACCCTTGGACCGGCAAAAAGCGCTCCACCAACAAGGACCAGTAGGCCGAGCCCACGGCCACGTTCTGGTCGTTGAAGTCGTAGCCGGGGTTGTGCACCATGCAGGCCCCGTGGCCGTCGCCCGAACCATCGCCATTGCCGATGAGCAAATAGCAGCCGGGCACTTCTTCGAGCATGAAGGCGAAGTCTTCGCTGCCCGTGAGTGCACGGCCCTGGCGCGTGACGTTGGCGGCGCCTACCAACTCTTCGCCCACTTGGCGGGCAAAGTCGGTCTCGCTCAAGTGGTTGATCAGCACCGGGTAGCCGCGCTGGTAGTCGATGTGGGCCTTGACGCCATAACTGGCCGCTTGGGCATGGACCAGCTCGGTGATGCGCTTTTCGAGCAGGATGCGCACGTCGCGGTCCAGCGAGCGCACGCTCAGGCGCAGCGTGGCCGTTTGCGGGATCACGTTGTTGGCCACACCTGCGTTGAAAGCGCCCACGGTGATGATGGCCACTTGTTGCGGGTCAACGTTACGCGCCACGATGCTTTGCAGGCCCATGACGATGGCCGAGCCGGCCACCACCGGGTCGGCTGCCCGGTGCGGCAAGGCACCGTGGCCACCCGTGCCTTCGATGACGATGGTCACGTTGTCCGAAGACGCCATGGCCGGGCCATCACGGAACACCAACTGGCCCTGCGGATGACCCGGCATGTTGTGCATGCCAAACACGGCGTCGCAGGGGAATTGCTTGAACAGGCCATCTTCCATCATCTTTTTGGCACCGCCTAGGCCCTCTTCGGCCGGCTGGAAGATCAGGTTGACGGTGCCAGAAAACTCGGCCTTTTGGGCGATGTGCTTGGCTGCTGCCAGCAGCATGGCGGTGTGGCCGTCATGGCCGCAGGCGTGCATGATGCCCACATTGCAACTGGCGTAGGGCAAGCCCGTGGCCTCGTCAATCGGCAGCGCGTCCATGTCGGCGCGGATACCGATGCTTTTGCTGCTCGTGCCTTTTTTGAGCTGACCCACCACGCCTGTCCCGCCCAAGCCGCGTGTGACCTGGTAGCCCCAAGCCGCCAACTGCTCGGCCACCAAGTCGCTGGTGCGGTACTCCTTGTAGCCCATTTCCGGGTGCTGGTGGATGTCGCGGCGCACCGCAATGAACTCATCCGCTTGGGCTTGCAGGGCTTGGAGTTTGTCGTGCAGGAAAGCGTCGGTGGGGGCGTTCATGGCTTGACCTCGTCGATTACTGGGCTTGCAGATTAATCGATTTGGCGATGGCGCGGTAGCGCTCGATTTCACCTTGGTAGATGCGGGCCAGCTCGGCAGGCGTGCGCGAAGCCAGGACCACGTTGCCACTGCCTTCGAGGGCTTTGCGGTTTTCAGGGGTTTCGGCGGCTGCATAGAAAGCTTGGTTCAGTGTGTTGACCACGGCGTCCGGGGTGTTTTTGTGCACTTGCACACCCGCCCAGATGTCAAAGTCCATGGCTTCCAGGCCCTTCATGGAGGCCATGGCCGGGAATTGCTTGAACAGCGGGTGTGGGGTTTTGGCCGTTACGGCCAAGCCTTGGATCTTGCCGTCAAGCACGGTTTGGGGGATGGAGCCGGCCATGGGCAAGAAGGCCATGTCGATCTGGCCACCCATCAGGTCGTTGAGCAGCGGGGCAATGCCTTTGTAGGGCACATGCAGCAAGTCCACCTTGGTCAGCTGCGAAAACTTCTCGCCAATCAGGTGGTACAGCGAGCCAGGGCCCACGCTGCCGTAGCTCAGGGGTTTGTCGGCACTTTTTCGCGCCAAGGCCAACAATTGGTCCACGGTTTTGACGTTGAGCGAGTTGCGCACCGCCAAAATGGTGTTGGTGGTGGCAAATTGCGCGACCAGCTTGAAGTCTTCGGATTTGTAGCGAACGCCTTGGATGGCCATGGGGGCCAGCACCAGCTCCATGGGGCTGCCCAGGCTTAAGGTGTAGCCGTCGGCCGGTGCATTGGCCACCTTGGTCAAGCCGATCGAGCCGCCTGCGCCACCCAGGTTTTCGACCACCACGGTCTTGCCCAGCTTGGCAGTGGCCTCAGCTTGCATCTTGCGGGCAAAAAAGTCGGAAGGACCACCTGCGGGGTAGGGCACGACCAGGCTGATGGGTTTGACCGGGTAGGTTTGCGCCAGTGCGGGGCTGAATGCGGTGGCGGCCACGAGAAGGCTGCTCAGAAGTGTTTTGATGTTCATGTTGTCTCCAGAAAGTTCGGGTTGGGGATGGTCTAAATGACCACGCACAAATCGTAAAAATGGCAGAACAATGTGTCCAATGACTTATTTTTCTGATATTCATTCGTAAAATGAATAGATGAACCTCAGACACCTTGAGCATTGGCTGGCGCTGGCCGAGACCGGCTCATTCAGCCGCGCGGCAGAAAAGCTGCACATCACCCAGTCGGCCTTGAGTCGCAGCATCCAGGCGTTGGAAGAGGACTTGGGTGGGCCTTTGGTAGACCGCGTGGGCAAAAAAAATGAGCTCACGCCCTTGGGCCGCTCCGTGCTGGAGCGTGCGCGGCGCATCGTGCACGATGCCCGTGAGTTGAAACAAGGCGCCACCTTGCTCCAGCGTGGGGGTTTGGGCACATTGCGGGTCGGGTTGGGGTCGGGTCCTGGGGCGATGCTGATGACGCCGTGGTTGGTGTACATGGCCGAGCACCATCCCACGGTGCAAGTCACCGTCTCGCGCGGCGCCACCGAGTTGCAATTGACCCAACTGCGGGACAGGCAACTCGATGCCTTGGTGGTGGACCTGCGGCGCGTGGAGGCGGCGCCTGACCTGAAAATCGAGCATGTGGTGGACATGCGTGCAGGCTTTGTCTGCCGCCGCGAGCATCCTGTCCTTCAAGCGCATCCAAGGGGCGTGCCCTTTGACGCCTTGTTGACTTACCCCATTGCCTCTATCCAACTGTCTCAAGAGGTGGCCCGCCTGCTGGTGGACCACTACGGCCCGCAGGCCAACCCAGCACAAATGACCACCTTGCAGTGCGAGGACATCGCCAGCCTGCTCGATGTGGTGGGGCAGACCGATGCGGTTTACTTGGGCATCGTGGGGGCGGCCCGGGAGGGTTTGGCTCAGGGCCGTTTGGTGGAGTTGCAAATGTGCACGCCCCTAAATGGGCAGGCGCGTTTGGGTCTGATCACTTTGGCAGGCCGCACCGAATTGCCCATCATGTCGGTGTTCCGGGCCTTTATCCAAAAACATTTGACCGATTGACGGCGACAAGGGAAACCGAATGCAGGAATGGCTTTACCCCATCGGGGTGGTTTTGTTGGGTTACACCGTGTTGGGTTTGACGGGTTTTGGCTCGGCTTTGGTGGTGGTGCCCTTGTTGGCCTGGAAGTGGCCCTTGCCCGCTGTGGTGGCGCTCACCTTGCTCATGGACGTGCCCGCATCGGCTTTTCACAGCGGGTTGAACTGGCGCCAAGTGCAGTGGCGCGAACTGCGCCGCCTGTTGCCCGGCCTGGTGCTGGGCACGCTGGCGGGCTTGTGGCTCGTGCAGCACATGAACAGCCGCTGGCCCTTGCTTTTGCTGGGGGTGTATGTGGCGGTTGTGGGGCTCAATGCGCTGCGACCCAAAGCCTCCGAAGCGTCCAGCGCTGCACCTGTGTGGGCCTGGCCGGTCGGCGTCGCCATCGGCCTGGTGGAGATGCTTTTTGGCACGGCTGGCCCGGTGGTGGTGGCCTGGCTCAGTCGTCGCTTGCCAGATGTCCAACAAATGAGGGCCAGCACGCCCATGATCATTTCAGTGGCGGCGGCCACCGTGTTGGTGGGCATGGCCTGGGAGGGGCGCTTGTCCAGCGGCTGGATTTTGCAGCGCTGGACGGTGCTGATCGGTGTGGCGCTGCTGGGTGTGTGGCTGGGCCACCGCCTGGCGCATCGAGTGCCTGTGGCAAGGCTGCGCCAGATCATTTGCGCATTGTTGGTGGTCAGTGGTTCATTGCTGGCTTTGGGGGCTTTTCGCTGAATTGAGGCCTGCCATCGGAGCAAAAGTTATGGATCAAAAAAGGGGAGCCAAGAGCTCCCCTTTTTTGTGGGTGCTTGGGGGCTCACATCAACAGGTGTTCGCCCGCGTTGTCGCCGCCCAGAATCACGTAGTTCACTTTGCGGATGTCCATCAGCTTGGTGCCGCCGGCGTAGCTGATCGAGCTTTGCACGTCCTGCTCCATCTCAATCAGCGTGTTGGCCAGCTTGCCCTTGATCGGCTCCAGAATGCGCTTGCCTTCCACGTGCTTGTACTCGCCCTTGTTGAAGTCAGACGCTGAGCCGTAGTACTCCTTGAACATTGCGCCATCGACCTCCACCGTCTTGCCGGGCGATTCTTCGTGGCCAGCGAACAGCGAGCCGATCATGACCATGCTCGCGCCAAAGCGGATGCTCTTGGCGATGTCGCCGTGGCTGCGGATGCCGCCGTCGGCAATGATGGGCTTGGTGGCCACGCGGGCACACCACTTGAGGGCCGACAACTGCCAGCCGCCAGTGCCAAAGCCGGTCTTGAGCTTGGTGATGCAGACCTTGCCGGGGCCCACGCCCACTTTGGTCGCGTCAGCGCCCCAGTTTTCCAGGTCGATCACGGCTTCGGGTGTGGCCACGTTGCCCGCGATCACGAAGCTGGTGGGCAGCTTGGCCTTGATGTAGCCAATCATGTCGCGCACGCTGTCGGCGTGGCCGTGGGCGATGTCGATGGTGATGTACTCGGGCACCAAACCTTCGGCGGCCAGCTGGTCCACCGTGGCGCGGTCGGGGGCTTTGACGCCCAGCGAGATCGAGGCGTATACGCCCTTGCCATGCATGTCGCGCACGAACTGGACGTTGTCCAGATCGAAGCGGTGCATGACGTAAAAATAATTGTTTTGCGCCATCCACAGGCAGATGTTTTCATCCACCACCGTTTTCATGTTGGCAGGCACCACCGGCAGGCGGAAGGTGCGGCTGCCCAAGGTGACGCCCGCGTCGCACTCGGAACGGCTTTCCACGCGGCACTTGCGTGGCAGCAACAGGATGTTGTCGTAATCAAAAATTTCCATGAGAAAACCAAGCTCCAAAGAGGATCGTTGAAAGAACGAGTGAGCGCTTGGCTTGGCCGGTTTGCTTCACCTGATGATCGGTCCGTTGCAAACCGTGGGCGAAAAAAAACCGGGCGCAAGAATCTTGGGCCCGGTGGCTGATTCTACCCGTAAGTCCTGACGACTTTTTTGCGTGCGTGGCTTCGGGTAACTTAGTTTCTACAATCTCACACTATGCAGTCAGACACCCCAACGAACACGTCCTTTCCTTTGCTCGCCCAACTCAATGACGAGCAGCACCGTGCGGTGGCTTTGCCCACTGAACACGCCCTGATCTTGGCGGGCGCGGGTTCTGGCAAAACCCGGGTGCTGACCACCCGCATTGCTTGGCTCTTGCAAACCTCGCAGGTTTCGCCGGGCGGCATTTTGGCGGTGACCTTCACCAACAAAGCCGCCAAAGAGATGAAGCTGCGTTTGCAGGCCATGCTGCCGGTGAACGTGAACGCGATGTGGATCGGCACCTTCCACGGCTTGTGCAACCGGTTTTTGCGGGCGCATCACCAGCTGGCGGGTTTGCCGCAGACGTTTCAAATTTTG
>JANQXJ010000093.1 GCA_030729445.1 Limnohabitans sp.
TCTTGAGGGGGTAGTGGCGAAAGCTGTGCGAGTTCGAGTCTCGCCGACGGCACCAGACAAACAGAAGCGCTTGGGCTCAAGGCTTGGGCGTTTCATTCGGTCCTTAACCGGCAGTCACCAAATGAACCTCGAGCAGTACCTTCCTATTCTTTTGTTCATTCTGGTCGGCGTTGCTGTCGGCATCATTCCCCAGGTTTTGGGCTACATCCTCGGCCCCAACAAGCCTGACGCGGAGAAAAATTCCCCCTACGAATGCGGCTTCGAAGCCTTTGAAGACGCCCGCATGAAGTTCGATGTGCGCTACTACTTGGTGGCCATCTTGTTCATTCTGTTCGACCTCGAAATCGCCTTCTTGTTCCCCTGGGCCGTCGCGCTCAAAGAGGTGGGTTTGCCCGGTTTTATTGGTGTGGTGATCTTTCTGACCATTTTGGTCGTTGGTTTTGTCTACGAGTGGAAAAAGGGCGCCCTCGACTGGGAGTGACCGTTTGCACTGACAACAACATTCAGCCTGCTTGAGGATTAAAAATGATTGAAGGCGTGATGAAGGAAGGCTTTGTCACCACGAGTTACGACTCGGTGGTGAACTGGGCCAAAACCGGCTCGCTTTGGCCCATGACCTTTGGTCTGGCCTGTTGCGCGGTCGAGATGATGCACTCGGCAGCTGCCCGTTATGACTTGGGTCGCTTTGGTGCCGAAGTGTTCCGCGCCAGCCCGCGCCAAGCCGATTTGATGATCGTGGCGGGCACTTTGTGCAACAAGATGGCTCCGGCCTTGCGCAAGGTTTACGACCAAATGTCCGAGCCGCGTTGGGTGATCTCCATGGGCTCTTGCGCCAATGGCGGTGGTTACTACCACTACAGTTATTCGGTGGTGCGTGGTTGCGACCGCATCGTGCCGGTGGATGTGTACGTGCCGGGCTGCCCGCCCACGGCCGAAGCCCTGATCTACGGCATCATTCAGCTGCAGCAAAAAATCCGCCGCACACACACCATCGCGCGTGCTTGAGAGAGATGACGATGACCAACTTCGCCATTCGCCCCGAAGACCTGCAAGACACTCTGGCTGTGGCCTTGGGTGACCGGGTCCAAAATATTTCTATTGCTTTGGGTGAGGTGACCGTTCATGTGAACGCACAGCATTATCTGAGCGTGATGCAGACCTTGCGCGACGCGCCAGGCTGCCAATTTGAACAACTCGTTGACTTGGCGGGCCTCGATTACTCGGCTTATCGCGAAGTGGGCACCGATGGCCTACGTTTTGGGGTCACCGTGCATTTGTTGTCGGTGAGCCTGAACCAGCGTGTGCGTGTGAAAGTGTTGTGCCCCGATGACGACTTGCCTTTGGTCGATTCGGTCAACGAGATCTGGAACTCGGCCAACTGGTATGAGCGCGAAGCGTTTGACCTGTACGGCATCGTGTTTGAAGGCCACAACGACCTGCGCCGTATCCTGACCGACTACGGTTTCATTGGTCACCCCTTCCGCAAGGATTTCCCCCTGTCGGGTCACGTTGAAATGCGCTACGACGCCGAGCGTCAGCGCGTGATTTACGAGCCGGTGAGCATCGAGCCGCGTGAAATCACGCCACGCATCATCCGTGAAGAACACTACGGAGGCCTGAACTGATATGGCCGAAATCAAGAATTACACCCTGAACTTTGGCCCTCAGCACCCGGCTGCGCACGGTGTGTTGCGCCTGGTGTTGGAGCTCGACGGCGAAGTGGTGCAACGCGCCGACCCGCACATCGGCTTGCTGCACCGCGCCACAGAAAAATTGGCCGAGCACAAGACCTACATCCAGTCGCTGCCTTACATGGACCGCTTGGACTATGTGTCGATGATGTGCAACGAGCACGCTTACTGCCTCGCGATCGAGAAGATGTTGGGCCTGGAAGTGCCGATGCGGGCGCAGTACATCCGCGTGATGTTCTCGGAAATCACCCGCATTTTGAACCACCTCATGTGGCTGGGCTCGCACGGCAACGACTGCGGCAGCTCCACCATCCTGATTTACACCTTCCGCGAGCGTGAAGATCTGTTTGACATGTACGAGGCCGTGTCCGGTGCCCGCATGCACGCGGCTTACTTCCGGCCAGGCGGCGTTTACCGCGACCTGCCCGACAGCATGCCGCAGTACAAGGTCAGCAAGGTCAAGAACGCCAAGGCGATTGAGCAGCTCAACGGCAACCGCAAGGGTTCCTTGCTGGACTTCATCGATGACTTTACGCAGCGCTTTCCCAAGTGCGTGGACGAGTACGAAACCCTGTTGACCGACAACCGCATCTGGAAGCAGCGCACCGTGGGCATCGGCGTGGTGGCCCCTGAGCGTGCCCTGAATCTGGGCATGACCGGCCCCATGCTGCGCGGCTCTGGCTTTGCCTGGGACTTGCGCAAAAAGCAGCCTTACGACGCGTACGACCAAGTCGAGTTCGACGTGCCTGTGGGCAAAACCGGTGACAGCTACGACCGCTATTTGGTGCGTGTGCAGGAGATGCGCGAATCCAACCGCATCATCCAGCAATGCGTGAAGTGGTTGCGTGCCAACCCCGGCCCGGTCATCACCGACAACCACAAGATTGCGCCGCCTTCGCGTGAAGGCATGAAGTCCAACATGGAGGACTTGATCCACCACTTCAAGCTCTTCACCGAAGGTTTCCGTGTGCCCGAGGGCGAGGCTTATGCCGCTGTTGAACACCCCAAAGGTGAGTTCGGCATTTACATGGTGAGTGATGGGGCCAACAAGCCTTATCGCCTCAAAATTCGCGCCCCGGGCTTTGCCCATTTGGCCGCCCTCGATGAAATGGCCCGTGGCCACATGCTGGCCGACGCGGTCGCGATCATCGGGACCATGGACATCGTTTTTGGAGAGATTGACCGATGATCTCTGAGTCAACAAAAGCACGCTTTGCGCGTGAAGTGGCCAAGTTCCCTGCAGACCAAAAGCAGTCGGCCGTCATGGCTTGCCTGTCGATCGTGCAGCAAGAACAAGGCTGGGTCAGCCCCGAGAGTGAGCAAGTCGTGGCTGAGGTCTTGGGCATGCCCGTGATGGCCGTGCACGAAGTGACCACCTTCTACAACATGTACAACCAAAAGCCAGTGGGCAAGTTCAAGTTGAACGTTTGCACCAACCTGCCTTGCCAGTTGCGTGGTGGTGCCGATGCGCTGGCGCATCTGGAGCACAAGTTGGGCGTGAATGTCGGTGAGACGACTGCTGACGGCATGTTTACCCTTCAGCCCAGCGAATGCCAAGGCGCCTGCGCTGACGCACCGGTGATGTTGGTCAATGACCGACACATGTGCAGTTTCATGAGCCATGAAAAGCTCGACCAACTGATTGACAGCCTGAAGAAAGCCGAGGCCGCCTGATGAACGTCGAACAAATTCTGAGCCAATTCCAAGCCACCGGCGTGGAAAGCTGCTTTCATGATCGCCACATCAACCCGCAAATCTATGCGGGTCTGAATGGCCGCAACTGGGGCATCAAAGATTACGAAGCGCGTGGTGGTTATGCAGCCTTGCGCAAGATCCTGGGCAAAGATGGCTCTGCGCCGAACGCCGAAACCGGCGTGGCGGGCATGACCCAAGACCAGGTGATCGCCACGGTCAAAGAGTCCGGCCTGCGTGGTCGCGGCGGTGCGGGTTTCCCCACGGGCCTGAAGTGGAGCTTCATGCCCCGCCAGTTCCCCGGTCAAAAGTATTTGGTGTGCAACTCCGACGAAGGCGAGCCGGGCACTTGCAAAGACCGCGACATCATGGAGTACAACCCGCACACGGTGATTGAAGGCATGATCATCGCGGCGTATGCCATGGGCATCAGCGTGGGCTACAACTACATCCACGGCGAAATTTTCCACACCTACGAGCGCTTTGAAGCGGCCCTCGAAGAAGCCCGTGCTGCCGGCTATTTGGGCGACAACATTTTGGGCAGCACTTTCAGCTTCCAGTTGCACGCCTCGCACGGTTTTGGCGCTTACATCTGCGGTGAAGAAACCGCTCTGCTTGAATCGCTCGAAGGCAAAAAAGGCCAGCCCCGCTTCAAGCCACCGTTCCCAGCCAGCTTTGGCCTTTACGGCAAGCCCACCACCATCAACAACACCGAGACCTTCGCGGCAGTGCCTTGGATCATCCGCAACGGTGGTCAGGCGTATCTGGAATGCGGCAAGCCTAACAACGGCGGCACCAAGATCTTCTCGGTCAGCGGTGACGTGGAGCGCCCCGGTAACTACGAAGTGCCCATGGGCACGCCGTTTGCCAAGCTGCTTGAGCTCGCCGGTGGCGTGCGCGGTGGTCGCAAGCTCAAAGCCGTGATTCCTGGCGGTTCTTCATCGCCTGTGATTCCTGCCGATTTGATGATGAAGCTGACCATGGACTACGACAGCATCGCCAAAGAGGGCGGTTCGATGTTGGGTTCGGGTGCGGTGATCGTCATGGACGAGACACGTTGCATGGTCAAGGCCTTGGCGCGTTTGTCTTACTTTTATTCGCACGAGTCTTGTGGCCAGTGCACACCTTGTCGCGAAGGCACAGGCTGGCTCTGGCGCATGGTGGACCGCATTGAACACGGCCAGGGCCGTGCCAGCGACATCGACATGCTCGACAGCGTGGCCGGCAACATCATGGGCCGCACGATTTGCGCCTTGGGTGATGCAGCGGCCATGCCGGTGCGCGGCATGCTCAAGCATTTCCGTCACGAATTTGTACACCTCATCGAGCACAAGACCTCCATGGTCGGCGCCGATGCAACAGCGGTGAAGACCCATGGTTGAAATAGAACTCGACGGTCAGAAAGTGGAAGTTGCCGAGGGCAGCATGGTCATGCATGCCGCCGAAAAAGCGGGCACCTACATTCCCCATTTCTGCTACCACAAGAAACTCTCCATCGCAGCCAACTGCCGCATGTGCCTGGTGGAGGTCGAAAAGGCCCCCAAGCCCATGCCCGCTTGCGCCACGCCTGTCACACAAGGCATGATCGTGCGCACCAAGAGCGACCGGGCGATTGCGGCCCAAAAGTCGGTCATGGAGTTTTTGCTGATCAACCACCCGCTGGACTGCCCCATTTGCGACCAAGGTGGCGAGTGCCAGTTGCAAGACTTGGCCGTGGGTTACGGCGGCAGCACCTCCCGCTACGAAGAAGAAAAGCGCGTGGTCTTCCACAAAGAAGTCGGCCCGCTCATCAGCATGGAAGAGATGAGCCGCTGCATCCACTGCACACGTTGCGTGCGATTTGGCCAAGAAGTGGCCGGTGCCATGGAGCTCGGCATGTCCCACCGTGGTGAACACGCCGAGATCGAAACCTTCTTGGGCCAGACCATCGACTCCGAGTTGTCCGGCAACATGATCGACATCTGCCCCGTGGGCGCTTTGACCAGCAAGCCTTTCCGCTACCACGCACGCACTTGGGAGTTGTCGCGCCGCAAGTCGGTCGCGGCGCACGATTCGTCCGGTGCCAACCTGATTGTGCAGGTCAAGAACAACCAGGTCATGCGCGTGGTGCCCCTGGAAAACGAAGACGTCAACGAGTGATGGATCGCTGACCGCGACCGTTTCTCGTACGAAGCTTTGAACAGCGCCGAGCGCCTGACCCAGCCCATGCTTAAGCAGGGCGGCGAGTGGAAGACCGTCGACTGGCAAACCGCCCTGGAATACGTGGCCAACGGCCTGCGCAACATCCAGCGCGACCACGGTGCGGGCAGCA